>NZ_JAMYRC010000003.1:0-240872 GCF_040321205.1 Mesorhizobium sp. M0496
CCCTGCGGCGGCTGGCCAGCGGTCTCGACGGCTGGTGAGATACTGAAGCGGCATGGACTTGTGGGGCGCAGGCGCAAACGCTGGAAGGCGGCAGGCAATGGCCCATGGCCGGAAGCTTCGGAGCCGAACGCGGTGTGGACCGGGGACCACAAGGGCTGGTTCCGGACCCGCGACGGGTGGCGCTGCGAACCGCTGACGGTGATGGATGTGTCGAGCCGCTACCTGTTGGGGCTCGAGGCAACGAGTTCGACGGCGGATGAGGAGGCTTGGCCGGTGTTTGAGCGGTTGTTTGAGGAGAACGGCCTGCCCGATCGCTTCAGAAGCGACAATGGCTCACCATTTGCGTCGACCGGCGTCACCGGGCTGGCGCCGCTTGCGGCGCGCTTCATCAAGCTCGGCATCGCCCTTGAGCGCATCCAACCGGGCAAGCCGCAGCAAAACGGGCGCCATGAGCGTTTCCACCTGACCATGCTGCCGATGGCCAAGGCACCGGAGGCCGACAGGGCGGCTCAAGCCCAGGCGTTCGAGGCCTTCCGGCGCAGCTACAATGAGGAGCGCCCGCACGAGGCGCTTGGCATGGACACCCCAGCACAGCATTACCGTCCCTCGACCCGCCCCATGCCCAAGACGACCCCCGAGCCGGATTATCCGGCCGAGGCGGCAGTGCGCAGCGTGCGCCAGAACGGCGCCGTCAAATGGCAGGGCGCCGAGATCTACGTCTCGGCCACGCTGGCAGGCGAGCCGATTGCCATCGAAGAAACCGAGAACGGCGAATGGGCGATGCGCTTCTATGCCCATCCGCTCGGCTTCATCGACCACAAGCACAAGAAACTGGTTCGCCGCAGCGCAGCGCCAACCCAACCGCTTGGCGCTGCGACGAACCTATCATAAGGGGGAAAACTGTTACCTATGTATCCGGTTCAAAGTGTTACCCATCTATCGGCTGGACACCGGCAGGACAATGAGGGGCGGCGCCGACCTCGACAAATTGGCGCTCCCCGCTATGAGTTGGAAAGGTCGCTGGCTTGAGGCGATTGCCTTCCCCTTGCGTCGGTCTCGCTTTGATGGCTGACTACAGCGCCAGAGCATTTCACCTTTCACGGAAACGGCGAACCGTTCTAACTCTTTGTTTTGACGCAATTCCCAAGGGAAAGCGCTATGCGCTTTTCCCGGGAAAGCTGCTTCACACCTTTTCTGGAATTGCTCCTAGGCGCCGCATTGGGGGATGGGCATGGCGACGGCGAAACATGTACTAAAGCGCATATTGATGATGCTTGCCGGCTACTTCGTGTCGGTGCTGGTTGGCCTGATCGCCATCGCGGCGATCTATGCCGCGCTCAGTTCCTTGCCCAACGCGCCCGACTATTTCGACGTCATGGGCGTCTCGCCGATCGCGGTCCTGCTGGTGCCGCCACTCGGCATGTTCGTTTATTTCCTGACGATCGTCGTGACCGCGCTGCAGACGCTCATCTTCGCGCTGATCGCCGAGTTCTTCTCGCTGCGCAATGTCCTGCTGCACATGCTCTTCGGCGCCGCTGCCGCGGTTGGCGGTTTCGCCCTGATCTGGCCGAGTGCGCCGGAGGACATGGACCCGCAGCGCTGGGTCGACATCGGCATCATCGCCGCCGCCGGCCTTGTCGCCGGGTTGCTCTATTGGCTGATCGCCGGGCGGGACGCCGGTTTCCGGCGGCCGCTGCTGGAGCGTTAAATCAACTCGACGGCGAACGCACCGCCTCGGTGGCGTCCAGGGCCTGCTTGAGCCGCGAGTCGCGGTCGTAGACGTCGCCGAAATATTCGACCTTGCCGGACAGGTCAGGCCACGCGGTGAAGTAAGCGACGTACACTGGGATCGTGCGTGTCACGTTCTCGGTCGCGTGGCCGTGCTTCAGCTTCTCGGCGATATAGTCTACCGAGGTACCAAGCACCGCCGCCGCCATGCCGCGCGGATCCTGCAGCCGCACGCAGCCATGGCTGAGCGCGCGCATGTCGCGCTCGAAGAAGGATTTCTGGGGCGTGTCGTGCATGTAGATCGCGTGCTTGTTGGGGAACAGGATCTTCAGCTCGCCCAGCGCATTGGCCTCGCTCGGCTGCTGGCGCACGCTGTAGGGGATGTTCGAGCCATAGGCGCCCCAGTTGACGGCCGACGAAGGAATGCGCTTGCCGCGCGAATCCGTCACCTCGTAGCCGGCCCGGTCGAGATAGCCAGGATCGTTGCGCAATCTCGGCAGCATTTCGTTGACGATGATCGACTGCGGCACGCCCCAATAGGGGTGGAAATCGACCTGCTTGATCTGGTCGTAGAAGAAGGTGGTCTGGTTGGTGGTCCTGCCGACGACGACACGCGTCTTCAGCTTTTCCTCGCCATTGTCGATATAGCTCGCGGTGAAGGCCGGCTGATTGATGAAGACACGCGGGCTGCCGAGATCGGAAGGCAGCCAGCGCAGTTCCTCCAGCGCCACTTCCACCTTCAGCAGCTTGTCGGCCTTGGAAGTTCCAGCCAGCGACGACACGGTGCGCGGACCGATGACGCCATCGCCCTTCATGCCGGCCTTTTGCTGCACGGCCTTGATGACCGGAATCAGTTCCGGATCATAGACTTCGCTGGTCGCCAGCCTGGACAGGATCTCGCCATAGGCGCCGCCCATCTCGTCATCGAGATTGCGCGCGATCAGGGTCAGCAGCTTCGGCAGTTCGGGGCTGATTTCGCCCGGCTTCAGCAACAGCTTGGGGTCGACGACGATTTCGTTCTCGGCGCTGGCCTGCAGGGATTCCAGTTCGACGCGCAGTGCCTGGTATTCCGCATTCTGCGGGTGCCGCGATTCAAGATAGGTGCGCACTTGTTGGGTATGGGCCAGCGTTTTCAACACGCCTTGCAAGTCGAGCGGCTTGGCCGGGAAATCATAGTAGCCGGTCATGCGGTTGGGCTCGACGCGGCCGTTCTGGGCGTCATGGGCATAGCGCAGCACGCGCGCCGACAGCGCCATCTCGAAACGGACGAGTTCTTTCAGTTGTGCATTGGCGTCGGCCGTCGATGTGCCGGCAGCGGGCACTTCGACCGTATAGTCGGCGGGCTCAAGACCGTAGCTCGCGGCCTCGCCGAGCACGCGCACCGCATCCTGCGCACGGCTGTTCAGGCTGGTTCCTGTCACCCAGATGAATTCCGGATTGGCCGAGTAATAGGCGATCAGCGCCTTGGCGATGTCGGGCTCGGCATAGAGTTCATAGTCACCCAAGCTGGCAATGGCATCACGGAAGGCGGCGCCCGTGGCTGACGGAACGAAGGCGGCGTCCTGTGGGGTTGCCGGCTGCGGTGCTGCCGTCAGCGCCGAGAAGTCGATACGGATCAGCCGATCGGCCTTGTAGGTGTAATAGGATGGGCTGCTGATTTTGACACCACTGCCGCCCGGCACGTTCGGCTTTGGCTTGTGCTTCGGTGGCGGGGGCGGGAATTCACCTTGCGGAGCCTGCCTGACGCCGCCCCCGAAAAGCATGTCGAAAAGCCCCTGCGCGCCTGCCTGCGGCACACCGAAGGCCAACGTTGCCGTGATCGCCATAAGCGGCATCACGGTTGCCCTGTTTCCGAGGAATTTCATGGATCACCCGCTCCGGCCGCAACCGGTTCCCGTTCCGCACGTCAGACCGTCTCGCTCACCGCATGGCGGATGTAAGGCGCGACTATACTGATTCATACCGATTTCGTTAAGCTTTCATAAATTTTGGAACGTCTGTTGCAGAACAGTTTCACAACATCGTGACGGCTGGAGCGGAGGTGCTTGCGCTCCAGCCGGGAATCCGTTGCGGATCAGGCGTTGGCGCCGCCATCGATGGTCAACGCGGCGCCGGTGACGAAACGGCCTTCCGGGCCCGCCAGCCAGGAAACCATGCCGGCAATGTCCTCGGCCTTGCCGAATCGCGGCGTCGCCATCTTCCGGCGCTGGTGTTCGGCGTGCGGGCCGTCGGCCGGGTTCATGTCGGTGTCGGTCGAACCGGGGTGAACGACATTGGCGGTGATGCCGCGTGGGCCAAGGTCGCGCGCCAGCGCCTTGGTCAGACCGACCAGCGCTGCCTTGCTGGCCGAGTAGGCTGTGAGGCTGCTGTCAGTCGCCCGCTCGGCAAGATTGCTGCCGATCGAGATGATGCTGCCGCCCTCGCCCATATGCGCGGCTGCTGCCTTGGACGCGATGAACGGAGCCCTGAGATTGACCTCCATCGTTTCATCGAAATCGGCGAGCGACAGCGTGTCGATCGGTGCGGTGCGCCAGATACCGGCGCTGTTGACCAGGATGTCCAGCCGGCCGAATGCGGTCACGGCTTCATCGACGGCCTTGTCTATGGCCACGGCATCGCGATTGTCGGCCTTTATCGCGATGGCGCGGCCACCCTCGGCCTCTATCTCGGCGACAACAACGCGGGCCTGCTCCTCGCCATGCACATAGGTCAGCGCGACGCTGGCGCCGTCGGCCGCGAGCCGCCGCGCAATCGCCGCACCGATGCCGCGACTGCCGCCGGTGACGAGCGCGGCCTTGCCGCCCAGTTGGTTGGATGACATCGATTTCTCCTTTTTTGTAATGATCGATACATAAATATCTGTCAGCCTTGCCCGCCTGCGTCAACTGAATTATGTATCGATCAACACAGAAAAGAGCACGATGTCGGAACGAGGCCGTCCCCGCACCTTCGATCGAACCTCGGCATTGCGCTGCGCGATGGAGGTTTTTTGGGCCCGTGGCTACGAAGGCGCATCGATGAGCGAGCTGACCGCCGCCATGGGCATCAACTCGCCAAGCCTCTATGCCGCTTTCGGCAGCAAGGAGGCGCTATTCCTTGAGGCGACTGACCTCTATTCGCGCACCGAGGGTGCCGATATCTGGCTGGCGCTGGAGGAGGCGCCGTCCGCGCGGCTGGCGATCGAACAGTTTCTGTGCCGGACGGCGAAAGCCTATGCACAGACCGATCGTCCGCAGGGCTGCCTGATCGCGCTCGGCGCGCTGCATCAGGACTCGAGCCGCGGCGCCATCTGCGATGATCTGCGCCGTCGCCGCGCCGAAAACCATACCGCTCTGCAGAAGCGTCTCGAGCGCGGCGTTGCCGAAGGCGAGCTGCCGGCGGACTTCGACTGCCATGCTGCCGCGACCTTCTTCGCCACGGTTCAGCACGGCATGTCGATCCAGGCGCGAGACGGTGCATCGCACGATGCGCTGCTGGAGACCGTGGCCGGGGCCATGGCTGCCTGGAAGACAATGGCCGGCACCGACGCGGCGTGACAAACGCCGGCTGGTGTGCTCGAAATCCGCCAGCAACGCCGGGAGGGACGAGAGCGTGAAAAAGGGTTATCGCGAACTGCTGGACGAGGCGAACGCCGAGATCGAGGTGGTTTCGCCGGAGGAAGCAGCCGGGCTGCTCGATGACGAAGACACCATCTTCGTTGATCTGCGCGACCCTCGCGAGGTGGAACGCGACGGCAAGATTCCCGGCGCCAAACATGTCACGCGCGGCATGCTGGAATTCTGGATCGATCCCGAAAGCCCCTACCACAAGCCGTTCTTCGCCTCGGGAAAGAGCTTTGTCTTTTTCTGCGCCGGCGGCTGGCGCTCGGCGCTGGCCACCAAGACAGCACAGGACATGGGGCTTTCGCCGGTCAAGCACATCCTTGGCGGCTACACCGCCTGGAAGGCTGCCGGACTGCCGGTCGAACCCGGCGAAAAGAAGAAATAATCTCGACCGCCGTTCAGTGCAGCAGCAATGGCTCGCGATGCGTCACGAAGCCGACGGCGCGTTCGACCACACCCTTGTCCGCGAGAATGCGGCGGTGGCCCAGCCCGTCGGCCCAGTAGAGCCGCACATGGCCGCCGGCGCCGGCATAGCGCCTTGCATGATCAGCCGAAACTTCGCGATCGTCCGGTGCGTGGATGACCAGGGTCGGCACCGGCGCATGGGCAAGCTGGCGGTCGCCGGTGAACTCGTGCAGCGGCCGGCCGGAAAGATGTTCGACTCGGTCCGCCATGGCGGCTTGCGAGCGCGGTCCGACATTGAGCATGCGGCTGAAGTCGGCAAAGATCGCCGGCAGGGAACTTGGCGCTGCGATCAGAACTAGGCGTCCGGCTGCCAGCGGCGGGATGTTCTTGACCGAACCGGCGATGGCATTGGCGGCGACGGCGCCGCCGAAAGAATGGCCGACCGCTGCGACGAACGGGCCGAACCACTCGCCGGCAACCCGCACCGCATCAACGGCATTGACCATGTTCAGGCGCCGGCCCTGCGACTGGCCGTGGCCAGGCAGGTCAAGCGAAACGACCCTGTAGCCGGCGGCGCGATAGCCTTCGATCAACGCGCGCATATATTCGGTGCGTGAGCGCCAGCCATGGACGACCAGCACCGTGCCTATGGCTACCCTGCCCGGCTCCGGCCGGAACTCGTGCACCATGACGCAGCCGGTTGCGGTCTTCAGCCGGTGATGGCGCGCCTCAGTCATGAACTCGGCAGCGCGATCGATAGCGCGGCGTTCGCCATCGCTGAGCGCCTTGACGCTCGGCGTGCGGCAGAACAATTCGAACGCCGCGCGTCCGGTGAGCCGCGGCGCGACATGCTCGGCCGCACTAAACACGCCCCGGATGACCTTCAGCCAGAATGATGCCATAGTGAGAATCCATCCATACGTTCAAGCATGAACATAATAGTTCAAAGATGAACAATAAACAAGAGCTACCTTGGGACAACCCGCGTTTTCGCAACTGGGTCGCGGTGGCGCGCGCCTGCCATGTGCTGGAGCGCACGCTGGCGGTGAAGCTGGCGCCGCTCGACCTGAAGCCGGCGCAGCTCGACGTGCTGATGAACCTCTATCGCCACCCTGGCATGTCGCAGCACGACCTTGCCCGCAAGCTGCTCGTTGGCCGCTCCAACATCACCATGCTGTTGCCGCAGCTGGAGGCGCGCGGCCTGTTGCGCCGCGAAGGCGACGAGAAGGACAAGCGCATCTTGCGTCTCGCCCTGACCGAAGCCGGCGAGGCGCTGCTGATGCAGGCGCTGAAAGTGCATATGGCGCTGATCGAGAAGGCGATGAGCCAGTCGACGCCGGAGCAGTGCGACATGATCGGCGAGCAGATGCGCAAGATTTATGATGTGCTGAAAGAGGCGTAACGGCCCTTTCAGCCGAACCTACCACATCGACTTCTTCGCCCGCTCCGGCCATTCCTTGTCGTAGGCTTCGCCGTCGATGTTCTTGCGGCTGGTGATTTCCAGGATCTGTCCGGGCGTCGGCAACGACTTCGGGTCGACATGCCTCGCCGGATTCCAGAGTTCGGAGCGGACGATGGCGCGGGCGCATTGGAAATAGACCGTATCGATATCGATAACGGTCACCGAGCGTGCCGCCTTGCCGTCCACCATGAATGACGCGCACAGCGCTGTATCCGTGGTGATATGAGCGCGGCCATTGACGCGCAGCGTCGTGCCGGAGCCCGGCACCAGGAACAGCAGGCCGACGCGTGGGTCGCGGATGATGTTTCGAAGCGAATCGGCACGGTTGTTGCCGCGCCGGTCCGGCATCATCAGGGTTTTCGGATCGTGGATGCGCACGAAACCGGCGAGATCGCCGCGCGGCGAGCAATCAAGCCCCTCCGGCCCGCTGGTCGCCAGCGCGACGAAGGGCGAGGCTTCGATGAAAGCGGCATACTCTGGAATGACGTGGTCGAGTTCCTTGACCAGGGAGGCCTCGCCTGGAACGCCATAGAGTGCCTCGAGCTGCTCGACCGTGGTGATGACGGACATCTTCTTCGTCTCCAAACCTTCGCCGGCGCTACTCCACATCGATGACGTTTTGACGACAGCGACGGGAGCATGATGCCGAAAAGTGTGAGCGGTTTTCGGACGACATCATGCTCTTTGCCTCTAGCGGTCCCGGCTCAAGCCCTTTTCCGCAAGCTCGGCCAGATAGGCGTCCCAGCGTGCATCCTTCTCGTGGCCGAGTGTGTGCAGGTAGTTCCAGGTGAAGATGCCTGTGTCGTGGAAATCATCGAAGGTGATGCGCACGGCATAGTTGCCGACCGGTTCGATCTTCAGGATCGCCACATTGCGCTTGCCGGGAACCGTCACCCGCTGTTCGGGCGAATGGCCCTGCACCTCGGCCGATGGCGAGGCGACGCGCAACAACTCCGCCGGCAGTTCGAAGGGCTGATGATCGGGGAATGTGACGGACAGCAGTTTGCGGTCCTTCGAGACCCTGAGTTCTTTCGGTGCGGTCATGCTGTGCGATCCGTATTATCCACCCCTTCCCTACGCCGCTTCGTCAAACGGGAAAAGGTCTGATAAAACCGACCGACATGCTATGTCGGCGCAGGGATGTTACCAAAGATCGACAGCCGCTATCTTGAATGAACGGCTGGATCGTATCACATAGCGGTATATAACGAAGCCGTTCACGGCCACGGAAAGCGCTTGAAGCATGGACATGATCGATCCTTTCGGCCGCACGATCAGTTATCTCCGGGTGTCGGTCACCGACCGCTGCGATTTCCGCTGCACCTATTGCATGGCCGAGGACATGGCCTTCCTGCCGAAGAAGGACCTGCTGTCGCTGGAAGAACTCGACCGGCTCTGCAGCGTCTTCATCGAAAAGGGCGTCAGGAAATTGCGGCTGACCGGCGGTGAGCCGCTGGTGCGCAAGAACATCATGCATCTGGTGCGCCAGCTGTCGCGGCATCTCGAGAGTGGCGCGCTGGAAGAACTGACGCTGACCACCAACGGCTCGCAACTGTCGCGCTTTGCCGCCGAACTCGCCGATTGCGGCGTCAAGCGCATCAACGTCTCGCTCGATACGCTCGACGCCGACAAGTTCCACAAGATCACCCGCTGGGGCCATCTCGACAAGGTCATGCAAGGCATCGATGCCGCGCAGGCGGCCGGGCTGAAGGTCAAGCTCAACGCGGTGGCGCTGAAGGATTTCAACGACGCCGAGTTGCCCGGGATGATGCGCTGGGCGCATGGCCGCGGCATGGACCTGACGGTCATCGAAACCATGCCGATGGGCGAGATCGATGCCGACCGCACGGACCAATACCTGCCGCTGTCACTGCTGCGTGCTTCGCTGGAGCGCCAGTTCACGCTGACCGACATCCCCTTCAAGACGGGCGGCCCGGCCCGCTACGTCCATGTCGCCGAGACTGGCGGCCGCCTCGGCTTCATCACGCCGATGACGCATAATTTCTGCGAAAGCTGCAACCGCGTCCGGCTGACCTGCACCGGCACGCTCTATATGTGCCTCGGTCAGGAAGACGCCGCCGACCTGCGCGCGCCCTTGCGGGCCTCCGAAGGCAACGAACTGGTCGCCGAGGCCATCGACGAAGCGATCGGCCGCAAGCCGAAAGGTCATGACTTCATCATCGACCGCCGCACCAGCCGCCCATCGGTGTCGCGCCATATGAGTGTGACTGGCGGCTGATCTTTTCGTGAAATTCGTGCAAGATCGCCCCGAGGTCATTTGCTTCGAGGCGCGATATGCAACGGCGTTCTTCATTCCTGGCGTTTGTTACAGCAATTGCGGCGACCAGTGCGGTCGCCGCGCCGTTCACCTATGTGAACGAGCGCTTCGGCACGGTCTGCACCTTTCCAGATGATGTCTTCACCGATCGCCAGCCTGAACCGGACAATGGCGACGGACAGGTATGGCTGACCGCCGATGGCGCCAGCCTGATCTGCTCGGGCATCCTCAACATCGACGACGAGACGCCGAAGGGTTTTGTGGCTGCCGAGAAAGCCAGCGGTGAAGCCGGCTACAAGATCACCTACAGCAAGGCCGGCAAGGACTGGGCGGTGCTGTCGGGCTTGAAGGACGGAAAGGTCTTCTACGAGCGGCGCCTGTTCGGCGGGGATGGCGTCATCCGCACGGTGAGGGTCGACTATCCGCCAACCCTCAAGTCGAAATACGACCCGCTGGTCGGCGCCATCGCCGGCAGTCTCAAGGGGCCATGACGGTTTCGGACCACACCCCAGAAAAAGTCTTGTTCGCGAACCGCAGCCGGATTTACGGTCAGCTTGTTCCAGCCTAGCCTTCCCCTGGAAGCGGCTCTTCGCTCACAGGGGGAATACATCATGCGCAAACTCGTTCTTTCTCTTGCATTGCTTGGTCTCGCTTCCGTGCCCGCGGCCGCCCAGTCGATCGGCGGCGCCTACACGGTCGCCGGCACCAACTTCGACGGCTCCGCCTATGGCGGCGAGGCAACCATCACACTGACCAGCGGAACGACCTGCACCATCCACTGGGAGACCGGCGGCTCATCTTCCGACGGTATCTGCATGCGCAACGATGACGCCTTCTCCGCCGGCTATGTCATGGAAAAGGATATCGGCCTTGTCGTCTGCAAGGTGATGGACGACGGCTCGCTGCACGGCCTGTGGACCATCGCCGGCAAGGAAGGCAATGGCACCGAGGTGCTGACGCCGAAGAAGTAAGTTCTGCCGTCATTGCAGGCACTCTTCCGGGCCACAAACAAGGCTGTGGCCCAGCCCTTTGCTATTGCTGTTTCATGCCCGGCTGTTACAGGCTTGCTGCAAAGCATAACCGGTAGTCGCCTTGCCCCTGTCTCCAAATCTACGCGGCGCGTTGTTCATGGTGGTGGCGATGGCCGGCTTCACCCTCAACGACGCCATCACCAAATACTCGTCGCAATCGATGAACATGGCGCAAGTCATGTTGATCCGTGGTGCGTTCGCTTCGCTTTTCGTCGGCTTGCTCGCCTGGCAGCGCGGCGCGCTCGCCCGCCCGGGCTCGATGCTGCAGCCGCTGGTGGCCATGCGCGTGATCAGCGAGGCCGGCGCGACGGTGAGTTTTCTCGTCGCCCTCGCCCATTTGCCGATCGCCAATGTTTCGGCGGTGCTGCAGGCGCTGCCGCTGGCGGTGACGATGGGGGCAGCTCTTGTCTTCGGCGAGGCTGTCGGCTGGCGACGCTGGCTGGCCATCGCCATCGGATTTGCTGGCGTGCTGATCATAGTGCGGCCTGGCTTCGAAGGGTTCAGCATCTACTCGCTGTCGGCACTGGCCAGCGTCGCTTGTTGTGCGGTGCGCGATCTCGCCACCAAGCGGATTCCCAAGGCCATTCCGACATTGCTGGTGTCGGCCGCGACCGCGCTTGCCATGACCATTGTCGGTGCGGCGCTGTTGTCGCCGATGGGGGGCTGGACACCGATGACAGGCAACAGCACAGCCTTGTTGGCCCTGGCTGCTGTCCTGGTGCTCATCGGCTACCAGTTCATCATCATGGCGATGCGCTCGGGCGACATCTCCTTCATCGCGCCGTTCCGCTACACGGCCCTGATCTGGTCGATCCTGCTTGGCCTGTTCATCTTCGCCGATATTCCCGACCTGCCGATGATCGTCGGCGCCACGATCATCATCGGCTCCGGCCTCTATGCGCTTTACCGCGAGCGAGTGGTCGGCAGGCGAAAGATCGTCGCCGAAAGCACCGGACCAACCATGGTGCCGGATGGAATCTAGCCTGTTCATTTGAAGGTTCTTGTGATTTTCGGCGGCAGGCGTACAGGCTCGATGGCATGAAGCGAGATGTTGCGGGGATCATTCTGGCCGGCGGCCAGTCGAGACGGATGGGCGGTGGCGACAAGACCCTGTTGCCGCTTGGCAGCGGTCGCGTGCTCGACCAGGTCATCTCGCGCTTTGGCCCGCAGATTGGGGCTCTCGCGCTTAGCGCCAACGGCGATCCGGCGCGGTTCTCGCGCTTTGGGCTGCCGGTGCTTGCCGACACGGTGACCGGCTTTGCCGGGCCGCTTGCCGGTATCCTGACCGGCCTCGAATGGGCCGCGGCCAACACGACTTGCAAGGCGATCGTCACCGCTGCCGGCGACACGCCCTTCCTGCCGCTGGATCTTGTCGAGCGACTGGCGGCCGCCACCGACCGACATCCCGGTTCGATTGCCGTTGCTTGTTCGGCCGGCAAGCGGCACCCGACCTTCGCGCTCTGGCCAACGGATTGTCGCGACGCCCTGCGGCACTTTCTGGTCGATGAGGATATCAGGCGGGTTTCGGCTTTCATCGACCGGCACGGCTTTGTCGAAGTGGAATTCCCGGTTCTGCAGTCGGCGAGGGTCGACCCTTTCTTCAACATCAACGAGCCTGACGATCTTGCCTCCGCCGAACAGCTGTTGCAGAGCATGAAGCCATGAACAGACGCGTCTTCGGCATCACCGGGTGGAAGAATTCCGGAAAGACGACTTTGACCGAAAAGCTGGTCGCCGAACTTGTCCGGCGCGGCTGGAAAGTGTCGACGGTGAAACATGCCCATCATGCTTTCGACATCGACAAACCAGGCGCCGACAGCTTCCGCCATCGGCAGGCCGGCGCCACGGAAGTCGCGATCGTGTCGGGAACCCGCTGGGCGCTGATGCATGAGCTGCGCGGTGAAGATGAGCCGACGCTGGAGGTGATTCTATCACGGCTCGCGCCTTGCGATCTTGTGCTGGTCGAAGGCTACAAGCGCGAGGCTCACCGCAAGATCGAAACCCGCCGGCTGGACGCGAAGGACCGCACGCCGCTTTCGGCAGGTGATCCCAACGTCGTTGCTGTCGCCGCCGATTTCACAGCTGAAGGCGAGCGCCTGCCGGTGTTCGATCTCGACGATGCAAAGTCGATAGCCGACTTCATCGAGCGCACCACTGGGCTCGTTGCTTGAGCGCTGACGCAGCGGCAGAATAGCCTTGCCCATTTTTGTGGTTTTGCAGTTGCTTTTTTCTTTGAAAGAGTGGGAGTATCGCGCCAGCGGGCGGTCAAAAGCACCGCCCCACAGAGCCGTTTGGAACGACGGCCGGGACCATAAAGAGAGGACTATCATGCGTATTGCACTGCGTATCGCGCTCGCCGCTTCGGCCGCGCTGCTGACGCTCGGCGTAGCCCAGGCCCAGGAAAAGACCCTGCGGATCGGCACCGAAGGCGCCTACCCGCCATTCAACAACCTCACCGCCGACGGTAAGCTCGTCGGCTTCGACATCGACATCGCCAACGCGCTTTGTGATGAGATGAAGGTCAAGTGCACCTTCGTCGCCCAGGATTGGGACGGCATCATTCCCGCCCTTCAGGCCGGCAAGTTCGACGCCATCGTCGCCTCGATGTCGATCACACCCGAGCGGAAAGAGAAGGTCGACTTCTCGAACAAATACTACAACACGCCATCGGCGCTCGCAGTGCCGAAGGACAGCACGCTGAAGGGCGTGACCAAGGAAGATCTCGCCGGCAAGACCATCGGCGTCGCCACCACCACGACGCATTTCAACTATGCCTCGAAGACCTACACCGACAGCACCGTCAAGGGTTATCCGAGCAGCCCCGAGGAGCAGGCAGATCTCGCCAATGGTCGTCTCGACGCCATCCAGGACGATATCGTCGTGCTGCAGCAGTGGCTGGATTCGCCCGATGGCGCCTGCTGCAAGATTCTCGGCCAGCCGTCGCCGCAGCCGGTCGAGACATTCGGGCCGGGCGCCGGCATTGCCGTACGCAAGGGCGAGACTGACCTCGTCAACAAGCTCAATGCGGCCATCGACGCCATCCGCGCCAATGGAAAATACAAGGAAATCAACGACAAGTACTTCAAGTTCGACGTCTACGGCGCCGAGTCCTGATAAATTGGGTCAAGACGGCGGGGAATTTCCCCGCCGTCTTTCATTCGTCTCGGGAGCGCCGTGGAGATAAGACCTGTCAATGCCAGCCCAAAGCATATGGACACTTCTCAGTTGGGGACCCGATGGCTGGCTTGATGATATCGCCTATGGCGCACTGATCACCATTGCGCTCGCGCTTGCCACGCTGCCCATCGGACTGACGATCGGCTTTTTCATTGCACTCGCCAAGCAGTCCGAAGAGCCTTCGCTGCGCCTTGCCGCCAACATTTACACCACGGTGTTTCGCGGCCTGCCGGAGCTGGTGACGCTTTTCCTGTTCTTCTTCGGCATGCCGATCCTGCTGCAGCATCTCGTCAGGTATTTCCGGCCGGACGCCACCATCGACGTCAACAGCTTCGTTGCCGGCATGATCGTGCTTGCACTGATCTTCTCGTCCTATGCCAGCGAGGTTTTCCTGTCGGCCTTCCGCGCCATTCCCAAAGGCCAGTATGAGGGCGGCTACGCCATCGGTCTTTCGAATTGGCTGACCATGCGCAAGGTGATCGTGCCGCAGCTGCTGCGCATCGCGTTTCCCGGACTGGAGAACTGCTGGCTCAGCCTGCTCAAGGACACGTCCCTGGTGTCGGTCGTCGGTCTCGCGGAGACGCTGCGTAACGCCAGCATTGCCGCCCGCGTCACCAAGCACGCTTTCCTGTTCTTCGGCGTCGCCTCCTTGGTCTTTCTTGGCCTGGCCGTCGTGTCGTCCTTCGCCACCAGCGCCATTCTGCGCTCGCTTGGCCGGCGGGAGGCGCAGCGATGAGCGCCACAGCCGCCATGGTCGAACGGCCCCCGCCACGGGCGCGCGGCTGGCCGCGCAGGCGTATTGTCGGTTATGCGCTGGTTTGCTTGTGGATCGCTTTCGGCCTCGGCATCGTCAGCTATCTCTTCCTAGCCTGGAATCCCGATTTCTTCGCCAGATATGCGCCGGCCTATTTGCGAGGGCTTGGGGTAACGCTCTCGCTGGTTTCCATATCGATGGTGCTCGGCGCGATCCTGTCGGTGCCTGTCGCTTACGGGCGCATGTCCAGCAACCGGATCCTGTCCGCCCTCGCCTATTGCTACGTCTATTTCTTCCGCGGCACACCGCTCTTGGTTCAAACCTATCTGGTCTACTATGGATTGGGCTCGTTCCGGGTCGAACTCCAGTCGGTCGGCCTCTGGGTTTTTTTCAAGGACGCGTTCAATTGCGGCGTCTTTGCCTTTGCGCTCAACACCGCCGCCTATCAGGCCGAAATTCTGCGCGGCGCCATCGAGAGCGTGCCTCGTGGGCAATGGGAGGGGGCGGCTTCGCTTGGCCTGCACAAATTGCAGACGTTGCGCAAGATCATCCTGCCCCAAGCGTTGATCGTTGCCTTGCGGCCCTATGGCAACGAATTGATCCTGATGGTCAAGGCGTCCGCCATCGTCGCCATCATCACGGTCTATGATCTGATGGGCAATGCGAAGCTCGCCTTCGCCAACTCGTTCGACATTCAGGCCTATATCTGGGTCGCTCTCGTCTATCTGGTGATGGTCGAGATCCTGCGCCATGGCGTTGAATGGATCGAACGCCGGATCACCGTTCACCTGAAACGCTGACCATTTTCAATTCGGCTGCACCAGTCGATCCGGCCATACGCGTCTTGACGAATTGAGCGCAGAGCCTAGAGCTTTCGCAGCAAATTCCGTTTCCATTCTGAAGGGCAGGCTCATGGCATCTGTTGCATTTCTCGGTCTTGGCGTGATGGGCTATCCGATGGCCGGGCATTTGAGGAACAAGGGTGGCCACGACGTCACCGTCTACAACCGCACCAAGGCCAAGGCCGAGCACTGGGTTGGCCAGCATGGCGGCAGCCTTGCGGCGACGCCGGCGCAGGCCGCCGAAGGCAAGGATTTTGTCTTTTCCTGCGTCGGCAACGACGACGATTTGCGTTCGGTGACGACGGGTCCCGAAGGCGCCTTCAAATCGATGAAGAAGGGTTCGGTCTTCATCGACAACACCACCGCCTCGGCCGAGGTCGCACGCGAATTGGCGGCGGCGGCGCAAGCCGGCGGCTTTTCGTTTCTCGACGCGCCGGTCTCCGGTGGCCAGGCCGGCGCCGAGAACGGCGTACTGACCGTCATGGTCGGTGGCGAGCAGGACGCTTTCGACAGGGCCAGGCCTGTCATCGACGCTTTTGCTCGCATGGTCGGTCTGATGGGATCGACCGGTGCTGGTCAGCTCACCAAGATGATCAACCAGATCACCATCGCTGGCCTCGTCCAGGGCCTGGCCGAAGGCATCCATTTCGGCAAGCAGGCCGGGCTCGACATCGAGAAGGTGATCGAGGTCATCTCGAAAGGCGCGGCCGGTTCCTGGCAGATGGAGAACCGCCACAAGACGATGAATGCCGGCAAGTATGATTTCGGCTTCGCCGTCGACTGGATGCGCAAGGACCTTGGCATCTGCCTGGCTGAAGCCGACCGCAACGGCGCCAGATTGCCGGTGACAGCACTTGTCGACCAGTTCTACAAGGATGTGCAGGCAATGGGCGGCAAACGCTGGGACACGTCCTCGCTGCTGGCGCGTCTGGAGAAATAGGTTTCTGGCGGTGGCAGAACTCTCGCCTCAATCCAGTGCCGCAGAGATTGTCGCACATCTGCGCGTCATCGGCTCGGAGGAGAACCGCGTCGGCATGTTGCGCTACGGCATCAAGATCGAGCGCGCACTTGGCATTTCGCACGGCGTGCAGCGGCAGATCGCCAGGAAGATCAAACGCAACCACGAGCGCGCCTTCGATCTGTGGGAGACGGGTATCGTGGAGGCGCAGTTCATCGCTTCCGTCACGGCTGATCCGAAACGATTTTCTGCTGCAGATGCAAGAAGATGGGCGGCGTCTTTTGATTCCTGGGATATCGTCGACGGCGTCTCCGACCTCTTCGTCGACACCGACGCCTGGAAGGAACTGATCGAGGAGTTCGCGGCGGACGAACGCGAGTTCGTTCGACGCACGGCCTTTGCCATGATGGCCTGGTCTGTCGTTCACCGGAAGAAAGAACCGGAGACAAGCTTCCTCGACTTCCTGCCGATCATCGAAGCGCATGCCACCGACAGCCGCAATTTCGTGAAGAAAGCCGTGAACTGGGCGCTTCGATCGATCGGCAAACGATCGATGGCTATGCATGGCGCCGCGCTTGCCGTCGCCGAACGACTGGCGCAGTCGACCGATAGGACCGCGCGCTGGATCGGCAAGGACGCTGTCAACGAACTTTCCAATGCCAAGACGCTCGAGCGGATCGCCAAGAAAGGCTGACGCGTGGCGCGATCGACTCGCGCCAACGGTGCATCGATGGATGAGCACATAGCAGCGCACTATTGACGCAGGTCCTGAAGGCCGAGCTCTTTCCAAATCCATTCAAAACTATAGGTGGCCATCGGATTGACAGGGTCTGGTTGTTTGGCTGTCTGGTTTTCGAGATACTTCAGCCAATCGGCGACCTTCAGGCGGCCGGCCGGGGTTTTGGCGGCCTGACGCGGTGTTTTGTTCCCCAACATTGCGACGGGCTGATCAAGAGTTTCCAGATAATGCCGATCCAAGAACTCGTGAACACCCTGTTCGGCGATTTCAGGTGGCGCACTCGATGACGGCGTTTCGACATGCTTGCCAGATCGTTCGGCCAACATCTGCTCGACAGTGCGGATTTCAGTGAGGGGGGTCCGCGCTAGATCGCCGAGGGCTTGGCGAACCAAGGCCGTCCCTCTTGCAGCTCGCTCTGCGGAATTGGTGGACAGATGGAGGAAGGGCCCCTTCAGTTCGGCATTGCCCAGCACACACGAACCGCTATCCGCCGTGGTGTCGATTGTAGGCGCCTTCGCCGCTTTTGGCTTGTCTCTGCCTTGTGGTGTCTCTTCCAGCCAGTTCCAGAAGTTCGCGTTTTCCTGTGACATGCCCCGAATGGTGTTCAATCGAGAAGCAATCTCTTCCGGCGCCACGCCCGATGCCAAGGGAAAGCGGACATCATGGAATACGATGTCGTCGCCATCGCTATTTCGCAGCGTCGGCCTCTCCATCATCCTATTGAGGGTGTCAAACAACCATGACAGTGTGAACATGGATGCCGCCGCCTGCAGCTCTTCATTCCTCAACGCGGGCAGCTTCTTTGCATTTCTTTTCCCGAACGCGCCGCGCAGTCCGTCGAACAGTGCTTCCGTAGCCTGCGGCGTGAACGGCAAGACACCGCCCGCAAGGACGTTTTTGCCCATGACCGGCACGACCCGTGCAGCGATCTTATCCCACTGTTTCAACATCTTCGTGGCGGTGCCCTCGCTAACGTTGATAGGTTCACCTCCGCGGATAAGGTCACGCGCCGCAAGTGATTGTCCAGGCACGACGTTGCTTACTTCATACAGGCTCATGACGGAGGTCCGTAACGCCATCATATAAGCTTTGGATTGTGCATTTTCCTTCCAGCCTCTACGCTTGACATAGTCATCGACGATGTTGCCGGGTTCACCCTCGAAGTCCAGGCTCAGAAAGTCCTCGAAGGCGCAGCCCCAAACGGTCATCGCCCAAACCTCGCCGAGGATTTCGGTGAGGTCTTCGAAATCCATGTCGTAGGCTTCGAGAACTGGGCCGAAATGATCGTCAAGCACCTCTTCGAAACATTCGCGCCATTGCTCACGGGTAAGGAATTTCATCAGCCCCTTGAGATCATCGCTGGCTGGCATGATACTTCTCCATGTTCTGGCGAGGTCCGTGGACACGGACGCGGCCGGTTTGCATCCTATGGCCGATCGATTTTCTGCTCCACAGTCGCGACCGGGCAAGCCATTTTCGGCTCTTTCCCAAGCATTTATTCGTGTCCAGTTTCACGCGAGGTCGCTGACAAGCGCGCTACCCCACAACGGCGATCGAATTGCGCGCAAGAGCGAAAGTGTGGATTGATGGCACAGCCGGATCTGGCATCTGCAAATATGCGCTCGAATCACGACGGTTTGACTCGATCCGGGCAGCAGCTTGGCGAAGAATGGAGCCCATGAACAATCGCCTCAAATCAGTTGCGGTCCTGGCTGCGGCATTTGCTGTTTCCATCGGTGATGCCTCGGCGGAGACCGCGCACATATTCTGGAAGGATCTGCGCCCCGCTGCGCAAGCGGCCGCTGAAAACGTCGGGTTGCCGATGATCGCCGCAAAATTGCCGGATCACGGCGAGACGCTATCCCTCGATCTGCAGGACAAAAGCATTCAGTTGGCCGGCTACGCATTGCCCGTCGATCGCGACGGCGACCTTGTCTATCAGTTCCTGCTGGTGCCGTGGACGGGTGCGTGCAGCCACATGCCGACGCCGCCGCCCAACCAAATCGTTCTGGTCACGCCTTCTCGCCCCTACAAGATGTCGGAGGCCTATCAGCCGGTCGCTGTCACCGGCGCGATGAAGCCGGACATGGAGAAGAGCCAGCTGTTCATCCTCGATGGCGTCAGCGTCATCCAGTCGGGATACAGCGTCCGCAAGGCAGAGGTGATGGCCGTCGACAGCGTGCCGGACGCCGTCACGCTGCCAGTAAACTCGCCCTGGAGTTTCCTCAACAAAAAGAAGAACTAAGCGGGACAACCTTGCGCGATGATCAAGCTCAAGCTGCGTTGGCGCCCGACTCCTTGTCCAGCACCATGTAGTCAAGCGGGATTTCGGTGGTGTACTTGATCTGCTCCATGGCGAATGACGACGACACGTCGCGAATCTCGATCTTGGCGATCAGTCGCTTGTAGAAGGCGTCATAGGCGGCAATGTCGGGCACCACGACGCGCAGGAGATAATCGACGTCGCCGCTCATGCGGTAGAACTCGACCACCTCGGGAAACTCCTGGATGACTTCCGAGAAGCGCCTCAGCCACTCATGGCTATGCGAATTGGTGCGGATCGACACGAAGACGGTGACGCGCACATTGACCTTTTCATGGTCGAGAATGGCGACGCGCCGCTTGATGACGCCCTCCTCCTCGAGCTTCTGGATGCGCCGCCAGCAAGGCGTCGTCGACAGCCCGACTTTCTTGGCGACGTCGGCGACCGCGAGTGTCGCGTCCTCCTGCAAAAGGCGGAGAATTTTTCTATCAAGGCGGTCCATTTTTGTCCCTCGGGGAATAGATTGGCTATAGTCCCCCTTATTTCGACCTTTCACAAGAAAGAAATTCTGCCAATTGATGGAAAAGCGAGTGATTTCTTGCTGAAAGATCAACCGAGGCGATAGCGGATTTCCGATCTCAGGAATGGCAGCAAATCCATTTCAAACCATGGATTCTTCTTCAGCCAGCCGCTGTTGCGCCACGACGGATGCGGCAGCGGCAGCACCTTGCGGCCAACGGAATTCTCCCAGATGGCGCGCCAATCCATCACCGTTTCCGTCAACGAGGGCCGGCGCGCGGCACCCATGTGCCAGGACTGCGCATAGCTGCCAATCGTCAGCACCAGATCGATCCGTGGCATTAGAGCCATCAAAGGCGTGCGCCAGGCCGGCGCGCATTCGCGCCTCGGCGGCAGGTCTCCACCCTTGGCGTCCTGACCGGGAAAGCAAAAGCCCATCGGCACGATAGCGAATTTTTCGATGTCGTAGAATTCGTCGCTCGTCACGCCCAGCCAGCTGCGCAGGCGGTCGCCGGAGGCATCGGTGAACGGCATACCCGACAGATGCACCTTGGTCCCCGGCGCCTGGCTGGCGATCAGGATACGGGCGCTGGACGATGGCCGCAGCACCGGCCGCGGTTCATGCGGCAATGGCTTGCCGACGGGGTTTTCCACGCAGATGCGGCAAGCGCGAACCGTGGCGGTGAAGCTGTCGAGTTCGGCGGTCATGTCAGGCTGATGCGCTCGGTCGGCTGGAGACGGCCTGGTGCCAGCGCAACACATTTGCGCATTCATCCGGCACCTTGATGCGTGCCGGCTTCATGAAGTCGACGGCGATCAGGCCGGTGATGTCGGCGATCGAATAGCTGTCGCCGGCGATAAACTCCCGGCTGCCCAGTTCGCCGTCCAGCAGCCTGAGGAACTGCACAGCCTTCGGCTTGTTGGCCTCGCCCCATTCGGGGATCTGCGGGATTTCCCATTCCTTCATGGCCGGATGGATGTGGCGAAACGCCTGCGTGACGCAGCTGAGCAAGTTGAACTCCATTCGTCGCTGCCACATCTCGACCTGCGCCTTGCCGAGTGCGCCACGGCCGAACAGGGCTGGTTCGGGATGCAGTTCCTCGAAATAGCGGCAGATGGCGACGGATTCGGTGATGATGGTGCCGTCGTCCAGCTCCAGCACCGGCAGGCGTTGCAAAGGATTGCGAGAGCTGATCGCCTGTTGCCTGTGCTCGAGAGCACCCATGTCGACGGCTACCTGCGGAACCGTGATGCCTTTTTCGGCGAGGAAAACGCGGACCCGTCGTGGATTGGGCGCCCGGCCACCGTCGAAGAGCTTCATCTCCATCCTCCCATTCGTTCGCGGTCCAATTACACGATGCGGATCACCAGAAGCGAAAAATCTCGCGCGCGGCATCGCCGATCGACGCCAGTGTGCCATGTTTTCTCTCGACGACTTCGCCGTGGTGGCTGTCGCGCCATTCCTGCGGCTGGTCGAACGTACCTGCCCAGATACCGGTTTTTCCCGCATGGGCAGTGGCTTCCTCGTTCTCGAAGTCGCCATAGGCAACCGCCCATCCCGCTTCGACCTGCGCCCGATTGAGATCCTTGCCGCCGGCGGTGCAATTGCCGAGAAGCCGGCCATAGCGGTCACGCTGCCAGCCGGTACAGGAGACGGGCTGGCCGCCGATCAGGCGCACCAGCGACTGGCGCGCAAGCGTGCCGCAGGGATAATCGGCGCCGTTCCTGCGGCAGGTCTGCGTATATTCCGGAGCATCGATGCCGCGCAAGCGGATGCGCTCGGCACCAAGCGTGATCGAATCGCCGTCGTTGATGATTGCCACGCCTTGCGTCTTGCGTGTCTCCACCCGGTCGAGGCGGGCCGCCAGCAGGATCAGCAACCCGAGAATGATGACGGTAAGTCCGTAATCCACCAGCCTGCGCCACAGACTTCTGGGTGGCGCGACGTATCGCCGGCGCGGCCTCGGCGACCAGGATCGGCTCATATGGCAAACGGTTGGTTAATCATTCGAACGTAGCTTAACACTTGGAAACCGCTGCTCGCATAAATTGAAGTTTTGATGCCCTTGCAACGCTCGAACACAGCGGACAAGTTCATTGTGGACCGCAGGAAACCTCATCGCAACAACGATGTGGCGCGCGCGGTGCGCAAGACGCGTGACCGTCTTTCGCAGCAGGCCGGCAATCCCGATTTCGATCGCGAATTGCTGAAGCTCCATGCCCGCGCAATGACAAGCGGCGCCATCGCCATCCCGCTTCTCATCCTGGTGATCGCGGCTGCCGGCCGGCTAGCCGGCGTCGGCAACGAGGTCGGGCTCTGGGCGCTGTTCACGCTGACCTGCTACACCATCGTCGCCTTCATGGCGCGGCGCATCGAGCGAACGGAAGCTTCCGAGCTTAACCCTTTGCAAACACGACGGGAATTCCTGATCGGACACTTCCTTTGCGGCCTCGGCTGGGCTTGGTTCGTCTGGCTTGGCTGCGGCGCCTGCGAGGTCGACCAATTCCAGTTGGTCAAGGCGGTGGTGCTGCTGTTCGCCATGGCGGCGACCGCGGTGATGACTTCGTCCCTGCGCGGAGCGCTGTTGGCGACGTTTGCAGCTCCCGCGGCGCTCTACGCCTATGTTGGGTTCAAGCTATGGATGCCGGTTGAGGCGATCATGGCCGGGCTGCTTGTCGTGTCGCTGCCCTTCTTCGCCTATGTAGCCCGCCATCTCAACCGCTCGTCCCTCATGATGCTGTCGTTCCGCTCCGAAAAGGATGCGTTGGTCGCCGAACTGGAGACGGCGAAATCGATGTCGGACGAGGCGCGGCGCCGGGCGGAAGATGCCAATCTGGCGAAGTCGCGGTTCCTCGCCTCGATGAGCCACGAACTGCGCACGCCGCTCAACGCCATTCTCGGTTTTTCCGAGGTGATGTCGAACGAGGTGCTCGGGCCGATGAGCAATCCCACCTACCGCGACTACGCCCACGACGTGCACGAATCTGGCCAGCATCTTCTCGACCTGATCAACGAGATCCTCGACCTGTCGCGCATCGAGGCCGGCCGCTACCAGCTCAATGAAGAGCCGGTTATGCTGCTGAGCATCGTCGAGGATTGCTGTCACATGATGGAGCTGAGGGCGCGCAACAAGGATATCCGCGTCGTCCAGGATTTCGAGCATCAATTACCGCGCATGTTCGCCGATGAGCGGGCGGTGCGGCAGATCACGCTCAACCTTCTGTCGAATGCCATCAAGTTCACCGCCACCGGAGGCGAAATCCGTGTCCGCGTCGGCTGGACGGCGGGGGGCGGACAGTACATTTCGATCAAGGACAATGGACCGGGCATACCGGAAGACGAGATCCCTATCGTGCTTTCCGCCTTCGGCCAGGGCTCGATCGCCATCAAGAGCGCCGAGCAAGGCACCGGACTTGGCCTGCCGATCGTGCAAGGGCTGCTCGCCATGCATGGCGGCGAGTTCGAACTTCATTCCAAGCTGCGCGAAGGGACAGAGGCGATCGCCATCTTCCCGCTGAGCCGGGTGATGGAGGAACTGCCCGCGCTGCCGACCGCGGCGGTAGCAGCTCGGCGGCGATAAGCGCCCCGTCGACCTGGGTCGATGGTCAATAAGAAGGACGGCACTCCACAATGGCGGCAGATGACTGGCATGCCGGTGGTGTCGAGATCAACTCAGAGCGCCTTCGCTTAAAGCCGTTTACAGCCGACGATGCCGAAGACCTCTTTGTCGCCATCACTCCCGCCATCACCCGTTTCATGCAGTGGGAACCACCTCAATCACTTGCGGCCTTTGCCGAGGTATGGCGATCCTGGCTGGCGCCAATCCATGACGGTTCGGACTTGCACTTTGTTGTGCGTGCATTGGCAGACGATCGCTGCCTGGGGCTTGTCGGCCTTCATGCGGCGAAGACCGTGTGTCCCGAGCTCGGGATCTGGATTAGAGAAGACGCTCAAGGAAACGGCATTGGTAGGGAGGCAATTGCTGCTGTTGCTGAGTGGGCCGCCGAGACACTCGAACCGGACTGCTTCGAATATCCGGTTGCCGAAAGGAACGTGGCCAGTAGAAGAATAGCGGAACGCCTCGGCGGCGTCATAATCGGCAGCCGCTCCAACCCAAAATATACCGCTGTCGTCTACCGCATTCCCAATCTCCGGCGCTGATCGTCAAGACTCTAGCCGCGCACCGCAGCAGCCATGCCCGAACTGGTCAGCGCGGCGGCTTTGACCAGACCCGCGGCAAGGGCCGCCCCTGCCCCTTCGCCATGGCTGATGCCCAAATCAAGCAATGGGCGCAGGGCGAGGCGTTCGGCGGTGCGGGCGTGTGCGGGCTCTGGCGACAGGCTGGCGAGCAGGCAATGGTCGAGCGCGGCGGGGTTGGCGGCATGCAGCACCGCTGCGGCGGCCGTTGCGGCGAGCCCGTCGAGCAGCACTGGGATCTTCTGCATCCGCGCGGCAAGGATGGCGCCAGCAATCGCCGCGAACTCACGGCCACCGACCCGGCGCAGCGCCTCGAGCGGGTCGCCGAGGTGGCCGGCGTGAAAGGCCAGCGCCGCATCGACCACGTCTGCCTTGCGTGCCTGCATCGCCGCATCGGCGCCCGACCCAGTGCCGACCCAGTCGACGCCCCTGCCCCCGAACAGCGCCGCAAACAGGGCTGCAGCAACGGTGGAGTTGCCGACGCCGAGATCGCCGAGGCACAGCAGATCGGTACCACCAGCGATCGCTTCCATGCCGAAGGCCATGGTGGCGGCACAGCCGCGCTCGTCGAATGCGGCATGACAGGTGATGTCGGCGGTCGGAATGTGCAGGGCAAGATCGAAAACCTTCAGCCCGAGATCGTTGGCAATGCAGATCTGGTTGATCGCAGCACCTCCGGCCGCGCAAAGCTCGACCGCATTGGCGGTCGCCGCTACCGGCCGTGGCGAAATGCCGTGCCTGACAACACCGTGATTACCGGCAAAGACCGCCATCAGCGGTCTTGTCACTGCGGGAGGAGCTCGCCCGCTCCAAGCGGCCAGCCACGCGGCGATGTCCTCGATGCGGCCAAGCGAATTGCCTGATTTGTCGGCCTTGGCAAACAGCGTGCGCACACGGGCCTCGGCTGTCGTGTCGGCCGCCGGCAGATTGGCCAGCAGGTTGCGAAAATCGTCAAAAGGCAGCGCGCTGGTCATCTCGTTGGCTATCATTCCCTGGAGTAGGTGAGCGGCATAGCCGCCTTGCGTCGTGGGCACAACCTCTTGGATCATGGTCCTGCATTTGGCGCAAAGCTGGCCGCGAACGGCGCAATCGCGAGGGCTTGCATTGGCTTTGCCGTTGCACCATGTGGAGATGGAACAAGGGGTTCCGGCTGGAAACCCAAGAGAAAGTCATGACGGCCATCGAATCCCCGTGCATCCTGGTCTGTTCGATCGACATGAAAACCGGCTTCTGTTTCGGGTGCGGTCGCACGCGCGAGGAAATCGGTACATGGATCGGAATGACGCCGGAAACGCGCCGCAGCGTCATGGCCGAATTGCCGGCTCGGCTGGAAACGGTCGAACGCCGGCCGCGCCGGGAAACGCGTCGCACCCGCATGGCGCGCGAACGCGACGCGCTTTCGTGAGGCGCAGATGAGCCGGTTGTTCTGGATATTGATGGCCGCGATCGGGGTGGGAGCAGTCCTGCTCATGCTCAACGATTCCGCCGGCAGCACGCTCGGCGTCGAGAACTACGATTTCAGCCGGCTGATCTGGCTCGGCGCCTTCGGCGCCCTCATCGGCGCCGGTCTGCTTCGCTCGGGCCGCCCTCTGGGCGCCATGGCTCGCAACCTCGGCGCCTGGGCGGCCATCGTGCTCGCGCTGATCGCCGGCTATCAATATCGCTATGAGCTGCAGGATGTCGCCAGCCGCGTGACCGCGGGCCTTGTTCCCGGCAGCCCGCTTGCGCTCGGCGTCGAAGACGGTCACGCCACGGTGACGCTCGACAAGGCGGACAACGGCCACTTCGAAGCGCGCATCCTGATCAACGGCAACCCGGTCCGAGCCGTGGTGGATACCGGCGCGACCAGCACCGTGCTGACGTCCGAAGACGCGCAAGCCGCCGGATTCAATCCAGCGGCGCTCAACTACACCATACCGGTTTCGACCGCCAACGGCGTGGCGCGCGCCGCGGCCGTGAAAACCGATCAGCTGGCTATCGGCGGTATCGTCCGCAGGAACATGCCGGTGATGATCGCTGCACCCGGCATGCTCAGCCAGAGCCTGCTCGGCATGAACTTCATCGGCTCGCTCTCGGGTTTCGACGTGCGCGGCGACCGCATGATCCTCAGAGACTGAACTCCGGCTCCTAGACTCAGGCCGCTTCGGCCGCCACTCCACTGAACTCGACTGCAGCGAAAGCCGTCTTCAGCACGTCTGGTCCGGCGCCGGGCCGGGTCGCGTCGGTGGACAGGATCTGGCGGTAGCGGCGCGCGCCGGGCAAGCCATGGAACAGGCCGACCATATGACGGGTGACATGGCCAAGCCGCCCGCCCTGCTCGATATGGCGTGCCGCATAGTCCGCCATGACATCGATCAGCGCGGCGAAATCGAACGCTTCGGACTTGGCGCCGTAGAAGGCGGCATCGACGCCGGCCAGAATGCCGGGCGTATGATAGGCGGCGCGGCCAAGCATGGCGCCGTCGACATGATCGAGATGCGCCCGCGCCTCCTCAACGGACTGAATGCCGCCGTTGATACCAATGAATTCATTGTGTTTTTTGGCCTTGAGCCGATAGACCCTGTCATAGTCGAGCGGCGGGATGTCGCGGTTTTCCTTGGGACTGAGCCCTTCGAGCCACGCTTTGCGCGCATGCACCCAAAGCGCGTCGGCGCCGGCATCGAAAACACCATCCGCCAGCGCATCGAGGGCCGGCTCCGGATCCTGCTCGTCGACGCCGATGCGGCATTTGACGGTGACAGGGATATTCACCGCCGCTTTCATCGCCGCGACGCAGCCGGCGACGAGGTCAGGCACCTTCATCAGGCAGGCGCCGAACGTACCCGACTGAACACGGTCCGATGGACAGCCGACATTGAGGTTGATCTCGTCGTAGCCAAAGGCCTCGCCGACGCGCGCCGCTTCGGCAAGCTTTTGCGGATCGGAGCCGCCGAGCTGCAGGGCAACCGGATGTTCCGCCACATCGAAGCCAAGCAGCCGCTCGCGCGCACCATGGATGACGGCGTCGGCCACCACCATTTCGGTGTAGAGCAGCGCATGGCTCGTCAACTGGCGATGGAAGAACCGGCAATGCCGGTCCGTCCAGTCCATCATGGGGGCTATGGCAAGTTTGTTGTCTATCATCTCAATTTCATTGTCTTTTTTGATCTCAGTCGACCCAATACCCAATTGGAAAGACTGACCAATTTGGCAAAAGGCTCCCGTCCAAACGAGGCCCAATTTACGATTACGCCACCGCGACGGAAAGCCAGTTGGCTATATCGAAATTCTCACTGCACACATAGTGCACACGAAGACAGTTTATTCAGTCGAAGAAACCGGCATCCTCTTCCCTGAGATACTTCTTCGCGCCTGCGGCATCGATGTCGAGGCCCAATCCTGGAGCTTCGAGCAAGTCGATCATCGAATCCTTCACGATCCGCGTCGGCAGGCCAATAACGATATCCTCCCACCAAGGGTCGGAAGCGCTGGGATATTCGAAGGCGATGTAATTGGCGGGCAAGGTTGCGCAGACATTGATCAGTGCGCCGAGGCCCAGCAGCCCATTCGCTGTGCCGTGCGGCGCCATCATGATCGAGTGCATGTAGGCATGCTCGGCCACCCATTTGAGCTCGGCGATGCCGCCGATATCGGCGGGGTCTGGACCGATGATGCGGACCGCCTGTGTTTCGATCAGTTCCTTGAAGTTATGACGCAGGTAGATCTGCTCTCCCGTGTGGATGGGGGTGGACGTGGATGTCGTGAGTTCGCGGTAAGCCTGCGGATTGACCCATGGCACGTAGTCGCCCGTCAGCATGTCCTCGAGCCACATCAAATTGTATTTCTCGACTGCCTGCGCGAAGCGGATCGCGTCCGGCAGAAACCAGCCAGGGCCGCAATCCAGGGCCAGGGAGACTTGGTCGCCGAGCACCTCCTTCATGGCGATGACGCATTCGATCATATGCGCCATGCCGCGCTCGCTGATCTGCCCTTGGTCCATCGCCCCGTGATAGGTCGGCGGCTGGCGAACGCCGTAGTGGAAGTCGGGCACGCTCGTCTTCATGTTGGAGTGGAAGCTGATGCCCTGCTTCACCATGAAGAAGTTTTCGGGCCGATCCATCATCCATTTGACATCGGCCGCGTAGTCCTCGGGCTTGTCGCCGGTTCTCTTTTTACGGATGGAGCCGTTGTAGACCCGCACCTTGTCGCGCACCTTGCCGCCGAGCAGCTTGTAGACGGGAACGCCGGCCGCCTTGCCGGCGATGTCCCAGAGCGCGTGCTCGATGGCGCTGACGGCGGCGCCATAGGGCTTGAACGAGCCGCGCTGCCGGATCTTCAGCATGCAGCGTTCGACGTCGGTCGGGTCCTCGCCGATCAGAGCGTCGCGGAAATGCAGGACCCAGGGTTTGAGGTAAGGCTTGGTGTACTCCGCCTCGCCCAGGCCATGAAGGCCTTCGTCGGTCACGATGCGGACGATGGGATGTTTGCCGATGACGGCGCACCGGAGATCGGTGATCTTCATGATGTCCTCTATTTCACCGACGAGAAGGCGGTTGGCGCGAGAAACTGGCTGGAAATATTGGCCAGGATCGGGCCATCACGCTCGGACTCGTCGCGGACCTTGAGCCATGCCGGATCGGTGGTGAAGGCCTTCCATTTCACTTCGCGCTCGGCAAGGGATTCCCAGGCGACGAAATAGGTCAGTCGATTGCTGCTTTCGCCGACCACCGTGGTGAAGAACCCGGCCTGGCGGATGCCGTGCTTATCCCACAGCGCCAAGGTATGGTCGTTGAAACGCTTGAGCAGCGCCGGCAGCCGGCCCGGCAGGCAGTCGTAAATTCGAAGTTCGTACATCATGGTCGATCCTTCTGTTCACCTCTCCCTCGGAGGGAGAGGTGTAGAGTCAGCTCCAGGTGCGGTCCCAGGAATATTCATCGTCCCAGTGATCGGTCGGCTGCCAGATGCCGGTGACGCCGGGCTGCAGGTGCTGGCTGATCACTTCGTCGACGACGTCGTCGATGCCGAGACCGGGCTTGTCCGGCACCATGATGAAGCCGTCCTTGACCAGCGGCTTGGGCAGACCGGTGACGATATCGTCCCACCAGTCCACTTCCACGCTGTGATATTCGAGCGCCATGAAGTTCTCCGTGGCCACCGCGACATGCGCGGCGGCCATCGCGGCGATCGGGCTTTCCGCCATGTGGATGGCCATGGCAACGCCATGGTCTTGCGCCGCGTCGCCGATCTTCTTGGTCTCGAGGATGCCGCCAGCGGTAAGCAAATCCGGGTGGATGACCGAGATGCCTGAGTTAAGCAGCGGCTCGAAGCCTTCCTTGAGGTAGATATCCTCGCCCGTGCAGATCGGCACCGACGTTGCCTGCTGCAACTGCCGATACTGCTCGGTGTACTGCCAGGGGATCACATCCTCGAGCCAGGCTGGTGCGTATTTCTCGATCCGTCGTGCGAGACGGATGCCGTCCTGGAGCGAGATGTGGCCGACATGGTCGATGGCGAGCGGGATCTCGTAGCCGATCACCTCGCGAACCTCGTGGATATATTGATCGAGCAGGTCGATGCCCTTTTCGGTGAAGTGAAGGCCGGTGAAGGGATGCGGCACGTTCTGCGCGTCATAGGCGGCATTGCGCGCCCGGCGTTCGTCCAGCGTGCGCGCACGGCCGCGGCTTGCATGGGTGCGGAAACCGTCGAGCACACCGGCCGGCGCGACCACCGCGCCTGGGATGTGGGAGATCTGCGCCAGCCCGAGGTCCATCTTGAGGAAGGTGAAACCGAGATCCATCCGCGCCTTGAGCCGCTTGCCGGTCTCGGTGCCGCTGGGCTTCTCCGCATCGGTGTCGCAATAGACCCGCACCTTGTCGCGGAACCGCCCCCCGAGCATCTGGTAGATCGGCACGCCATAGGCCTTGCCGGCGAGGTCCCAAAGCGCGATCTCGACTGCCGAGACACCGCCACCCTGCCGCCCATGGCCGCCAAATTGCTTGATGCGGCGGAACAGTCGGTCGATGTCACAGGGATTCTCGCCCAGCAACCGGCTCTTGAGCATCAGCGCATAGGTTGCGCTGGCGCCATCGCGCACTTCGCCCAAGCCGACAATGCCCTGGTTGGTGTAGATCTTGATAAGCGCCGAGGTGAAGGGCGCGCCGACGATCTCGGCGACGCGCAGGTCGGTGATGCGCAGGTCGGACGGTTTGGAGTTGATGTTCACCCGGTTGAGCGCCTCGTCGGCTCGACCTGTTTTCGGCATGGCTTATCCTCTTTCTTCCTCTTTCTGGTCGGCGGGCTTGGTGCGGCACAGGCTGGGCCGGCACAGAGCATTGCTAGCCCAGCTCTATCTCGTGGGCCTGCAGATAGTCGCGGTTCATCTCGACACCGAGACCAGGCTTCGACGTCAGCTTGAGGCTGCCGTTCGAAACGTCGAGCGGTCTGTCGATGAGATGATCGTATTTGCCCAGGTTCCACTCCGACGTTTCGAGCTTGTAGAAATTTGGAACGGTCATCATCACCTGCGCTCCCGCAACCACGTTGACCGGTCCCGCGGCGTCATGCGGCGAGACCGGGATGTAGTAGGCTTCGCACAGGGCGGAGATCTTCTTGAGTTCGGTAATGCCGCCGGTCCAGGTAACGTCAGGCATAATGTAGTCAGCGAGCTTGTTCTCGAGCACCGGCACGAAATCCCACTTCGTGTGGCCGCGCTCACCCCATGAGATAGCGGCACCGACCTTCTCACGCACCTGCTTGAGGGCGTTGAGGCTCTCAGGCGGGCAAGGCTCCTCGAACCAGTCGATCTGGCCGGCTTCCTCGAGACTGCGACAGAGGCGAATGGCGGTGGGGACATCGAAGCGGCCGTGCGCATCGATGAGGATGTCGACATCGGGCCCCGCCGTTTCGCGGATCAAAGCGGTGAGTTCGGCGGCTTCGCGCTCGTCCTTTCGAGTCATGCTGCCATCAAGGTAGCCGTCCCGCTGTTCGCGGGACGAGCCGTCCGCCATGCGGCCCTGATGGGGGAACGGATCAAACTTGAGCGCAGTGTGGCCGGACTCAACGATGTCCCGAATTTCGCGGACCACAGCCTCCTTGCTGGTGAATTTGGACTGGTTGGGGTGAGTGTAGAGCACGATCTCATCGCGGACGGGTCCGCCCAACAACTCGTAAATCGGCTTGCCGAGTACTTTGCCCCGGATGTCCCAGAGGGCAATGTCGATGGCGCTCACGCATTCGACGGCGGCGCCGCGGCTTCCCATGTAGGTGAAGCTGCGGAAAATCTTGTGCCAGAGGTGCTCGATGCGGGCCGGATCCTCGCCGGTCACAGCGATACCGATCTGTCGCAGGATCGTGCACAGGGCCCGATTGGCGAGCCTTGTGGTGGTGGTGATCTCTCCCCAGCCGCTCACCCCTTCGTCGGTTGTCACCTCGACGAACAGGAACTCTCCCCAATAGGATGCAGCGGACTTGATCAGCCACGGCCGAACGCTTGTGATTTTCATCTCGACTACCTTTGCCTGAAATCAGCGGGGGCAACCTGGGTCCTGGACCGGATCTCCTATCCGGCCCGAGCGGCATTGCGCGCACGCATCTGTTCGAGAACGTGCCGGCCGGAACCCTCGACATGGCGGGAAATGAGTTCACCCGCCTCGTCGGCATTTCCCGCTTTTATATGCGCGATGAGTTCACGGTGCTCACGCAGGATGGCAGCCCGCCGCGCGAGCGTGAAATTGAAACGTCGGCTCACGGCTCGCAACACTTCGCGATGCTTCCACCAAAGCTCGGCGGCATGGCGGTTATAGTGGCGCTGGTACATCACGGTGTGGAAGGCGGTATCCAGTTCACTGTGCCGGAGTGTGTCGGCGAAATTGTTCTCCTCGATCAGGCCCTGGATACGTTCGAGTTCGGCAATATCCTCGCTGGTCGCCATGCTCACGAACCATCGCGTCAGGGCTGGCTCGATCAGAACACCGATCTCATAGATGTCGCGGACAAAATCCTGATCTATGGGGCGGACGCGCGCGCCGCGGTTGGCCACGAAGGTGACGAAGCCTTCCCCACGCAGCAGCTGCAGCGCCTCGCGCACCGGGTTGGTCGAGGTGCCGTGACGCCGGGCGAGATCGGTGACCACAAGCCGCTCGTTGGCGGCGAGCCGTCCCTCGATGATGTCTTCCCGGATCAGTTCATAAAGCGAGGCGCCCTCGCTTGAGGCACCAATGGGGTCAATCCCCATGGGTGGCTCTGCTTTGAAATCGCTTGTTTCGGCCAAAGCCGGCTCCCCTAAAGTCAATACACACTTTGTTCGATATCACGCACGATTTACACAAACAATGTACGATTTATCGCGTTGACAGCAAATCTGCGATCTGAAAACGTATAAAACGATCAAGAGGATACATAGAGGACATCCCGCGATCAAATGAACAAGGACCGCTTGCCTCGACGCTGAGCGGCATGGGAGAGAACCTGGAGGATACCTATGACGAGGATTACACTCGGCGGTGCCGTCCTGCGCGGCACTGTCTCCACTGCATTAATGGTATCGCTGATGTCTGCGTCGGCGCTGGGCGCGCCGCCGGTCGATTTAAGCAAGTGGTCGCCGGACTATGTGCGCTCCATCGCAGGCACACAGGATTTCGACACGGCGGCCGATTGCGCCAAGATCACCCCGCTCGACTACAAGGGGCGACTTACTTTCTGGTATCAGGGCGTGTTCGAGGGCGACCCCGACCTCCTGCGCCAATACTACAAGGATTTCTTCGAGACCTTCCGCAAGACCTATCCGAACATCCAGCTCGAGGATCAAGCTCTCACCTATAACGATCTTCTCGACAAGTTCCGCACGGCGCTCCTGGGCAATGCCGCGCCGATGGCGGTCCGACTGCAAATCCTCGGTGGCACCGAGTTCGCTTCGAAGGGCTATCTGCAGCCGCTCAAACCCGAGGATGTGGGGTATTCGACCGAGGACTTCTGGCCCGGCGCCATGAAGGCCGTGACCTGGGAGGGCGTGACCTACGGCATCCCGACCAACAACGAGACGATGGCGTTCATCTGGAACGCCGACATTTTCAAGCGTGCGGGCCTCGATCCGGACAAGGCTCCGGCAACCTGGGACGATGTCGTCAAGTATTCCAAGCAGATCCACGACAAGCTCGGCATCGCGGGTTACGGTCTCGTGGCTCGCAAGAACGCCGGCAACACGCCGTATCGCTTCATGCCGCAGCTGTGGGCCTATGGCGGCGGCGTTTTCGACGAAGCGGCGGCGAACCCGACTTATGACAAGGTCGAACTCGACAGCCCGCAAAGCAAGGCGGCGCTGCAAGCCTCGTACGACATGTATGTTCGCGACAAGTCGGTTCCGGTGTCGGCGCTCACCAACCAGCAGGCCGACAATCAGCCCCTGTTCGTCGCCGGCCAGCTCGGCATGATGATCTCGCACCCGTCCGACTACAACGTTATGCTCGACCTGCAGAAGAAGGCGACGGGCACCGACAAGGACAAGGCGCAGACCGTCATCGACAACATGCGCTACGGCCTCATTCCGAGTGGCCCCGACGGCAAACGCGCCGTCGTGTTCGGCGGCTCGAACATTCACATCCTGAAGCCTGAATACGTCGAAGGCGGCAAGGTGGACGAGCCGGCCGCAAAGGCTATCATCTGCATGTGGACCAGCCCCGAATGGTCGCTGAAGATGGCGTATGCCGGCTCGAATCCGGGCAACCTCAACGGCTTCAAGACCAAATGGATGAAAGAACGTCTGGACAACATCAAGTTCCTCGATGTCACGACCTCGATGCTGCCATACGGCATCCCGTTCCCCGCGCTGCCGCAGTCCCCCGAGATCATGAACATCATTGTCCCGGATATGCTGCAGAATGCCCTGACCGGAGCGATGACCGTCGACCAGGCGGCGGACGACGCGGCCAAGAAGGTGAAGGACCTGATGGGCGGACTCTAGTCCGCGCCTGAGCTGCCATCTGACCGGCTGCGCCGCTCGTGCAGCCGGTTCGTTCCGAAGAATAAGGGCACGCCACAGTGACGATCGTGACCGGCAAGACCGAGGCTCGCCGAAGATTGCAACCCGGTAGGTCCGGCGTGCTGCGGAAGATATGGAAGCATCGAGCGGACTACGCGTACGTGCTCCCCGCGATCGCCGTGATGCTCATCGTCATCGCCTATCCGATCTACTACACGGTCGAGTTGTCGTTCTTCAAGACGCCGCCTGGCCTGCAGCTGCGCGACAAGAGTTTCATCGGCTTCGACAACTACACGACCATCCTCACCAGCGAGGTGTTCTGGAAGGTCACCTGGAACACTTTGATCTGGACACTGGGATCCACTCTTATTTCCTTTGTCCTGGGGTTTGGCGCCGCGCTGGCGCTTCACCGCGACTTTGTCGGCCGCGGCGTCTTGCGCGCTATCCTGATCATTCCCTGGGTCATCAGCGCGGTTGCCGCCTCCTATATCTGGAAGTGGATCTACCATTCGGACTTCGGGATCATCGGCGCGGTGCTGGTCGGCCTCGGATTGGCCGACCGGCCGCCGAATTTCATCGACAACGTCTCTACGGTGCTGCCCTCACTGATCGTCGTCAATATCTGGCGCGAGTTTCCGTTTGCCATGATCATGATGATGGCCGGCCTGCAGACAGTCCCCGAGCAGTTGCTGCGCGCCGCGGAAGTCGACGGGGCCAATGCATGGCAGCGCTTCTGGCACGTCACTTTCCCGCACTTGCGCAACGTCTCGACGGTGACCATCCTGCTGCTCGCTGTCGCCAACTTCAATTCCTTCATCATCCCGTGGATCATGACCGGTGGCGGGCCGTCGAACGCATCGCATATCTGGATCACGCACATTTATGAACTCGCTTTCGGCCGGCAGCGCTGGGGCGTTGCATCGGCCTATTCGGTGCTCCTGTTCCTCATGCTGATGACGCTGGGCTATTTCTACGTCCGTGCGTTAAGCGGCAACGAGCGGAAAGAAGGGAGCTCATGAGCACGATTGCCGAGACAGCCCCTCGAGGCCGGACCCGTCGCCGTATGCGCGTCGACGGATGGCGGTGGGCCGGGCGCATCTTCCTCGTGTTCATGCTGCTTTACACCGCCTTGCCGATGATCTGGATGCTGATCACCTCGATCAAGTCAGGGTTCGCGGCGACGCAATTCCCGCCGCAATGGTGGCCGGACGAGCCTACCCTCGCCAGCTACCAGAAGCTGCTCGATCCGCAAAACAGCGTCGGCCAGGACTTCTTGCGCTTCTTCTGGAACAGCGTTTTCGTCTCGACCATGACGACAATCCTCTCGGTAATCGTGGCTGTCCCGGCGGCCTATGCGTTTTCGCGTTTCAGTTTTCCGGGCCGGAACTTCCTGTTCTTCGCCGTGCTGCTGCGCAACATGTTCCCGGCGGTGATTTTTCTCGTGCCGCTCTTCATCCTGATGCGGGCGATCGGGCTGGTGAACACGCACGGTTCCCTGGTTCTCACCTATCTCACCTTCGGCCTGCCGCTGGCGATCTGGCTGCTGAAGGGTTTCTACGACAACATCCCGGTGCAGCTCGAGCAGGCGGCACGCATCGATGGAGCGACGCGCTTCCAGGCCTTCATCCTGATCGTGATGCCTCTCTCGACGCCGGGAATCATCGCCACCGCGATCTATTCCTTCATCGGCGCCTGGAACGAGTACATCTACGCCTACACCTTCCTCTCCAAGAACGATCAATTGACCCTGCCGGTCGGCATCCAGCGTTTCTTCTCGGAAAATACCACGGACTTTCCAGGCCTGATGGCGGCCAGCTTCATGATGAGCGTGCCCGTCGTGGTGCTGTTCCTCGTCCTGCAACGATACTTCGTACGCGCCCTTACAGAAGGCGCGGTCAAGCACTAGGGAGTTGCCGATGGCCCACGTGGCCCTCAAAGATCTCGTCAAGACCTACGGCGGCTTCAAGGCTGTCAACGACGTTTCGCTGACGGTCAATGACGGCGAGTTCGTCGCGCTCGTCGGCCCTTCAGGTTGCGGCAAGACAACCACGCTCAATCTCGTCGCGGGGCTGATCCCGATCACATCGGGCGACATCGTCATCGGGGAACGAGTGGTCAACGATCTCGACCCCAAGGACCGGGACATCGCAATGGTGTTCCAGAACTACGCCCTCTATCCGCAAAAGTCGGTCTACAAGAACCTGGCGTTCCCGCTGCAGATGCGCAAACTGCCCCGGGACGAGATCGACAAGAAGGTCAAGGAAGCTGCGCGAGTGCTCGACATGACGCACCTGCTCGAGCGCAAGCCGCGCGAACTTTCGGGCGGGCAGCAGCAGCGTGTGGCTCTCGGCCGTGCCCTCGTCCGCGACCCCGCTGTGTTCCTGATGGACGAGCCGCTCTCCAACCTCGATGCCAAACTGCGCGTGCAGATGCGGTCGGAGATCAAGCGCTTCCACCAAGACCTCAAGGCAACGATCATCTACGTGACGCACGACCAGCTTGAAGCGGTGACCATGGCCGACAAGATGGCGGTGATGAACGGCGGCCTGCTGCAGCAGTACGATTCACCGGCGCAGGTCTTTGCCCATCCGGTGAACATGTTTGTTGCCAGCTTCATCGGCAGCCCGGCAATGAGCCTCATTCCGCTGGAGGCATCCACGGCAAACGGCAACACCGTTCTGACTGGCGCGGAGGGCTGGAGTCTTGAGCTCTCGCCGCGCAACGCCCAGAAGGTTGCAAGAGCAACGACCAGGAAAGTCGTGCTGGGCGCACGTCACTCGACGATCAAGCTCCTCAAGAGCGCGGTGCCAGGCAGCGTCCCGGCCAAGGCCTACACGGTGGAGCCGACCGGAGACGTCACCTTCGTGCAGGCGCTCCTGTCCGGCGCCATCGTCAACGTCAGCGTGCCGCCGAACATTGCCATCGCCCCCGACGAGCGGATCTGGCTCGAGTTCGACCAGGAGCGGATGCATCTGTTCGACGGCGAAACTGAAATGGCCCTCAAGGCCGACTGAGAAGATGGGGTCGTTTGGGATGGGGCCGGATGACTACGAGGCTTAAGATCACCGCGATCAAGCCCTATCCAGTGTGGATAGGAACGCGCAACCAGATGCTCGTCAAGGTCGAGACCGACCAGGGCATCTTCGGCTGGGGCGAGAGCGGCTTGAGCGGTCGCGAGAAAGCCGTGGCCGGTGCGGTCGAGCATTACCGCGAGTTTCTTATCGGACGCGACCCGATGCAGATTGGCCGGATCTGGCAGGAGGTTTATCGCAGCCAGTACTTCGAAGGCGGGCGGGTTCTGCAAGCGGCGATTTCCGCCATCGACATCGCCCTGCACGACATCAAGGGCAAAGCGCTGGGGGTTCCGGTTTATGAGCTGCTAGGCGGCAAGCAGCGCGACCGCATCCCTACCTTCGCCTCGACCGGAGATGAGGCCGAGGGCGATGTTGCCATCGAGCGAGCCAGCGAACTGCGCGCGCAGGGATGGCAGGCGATCCGCTTCTTCCCCGTCGGGCAAAACAGCGGGGACATCTTCGAGCCGCGCGAATCGATCGGCGCCACCGCGCGTATGCTGAACAAGGCGCGCGAGGCGCTGGGCGACGAGGTCGTCCTCGGCCTCGACTATCATCATCGGCTGTCGGTGGCAGAGGCGGCGAGCTTCTGCAACAAGCTCGGCCGCGGCGTGCTTGATTTCCTCGAGGAGCCGATACGGGACGAGACACCGGAGGCCTACGAATCCCTGCGCACGATGACCGACATCCCCTTTGCCATCGGTGAGGAATTCGCCAGCAAGTGGCAGTTCCTGCCCTACATCGAGCGCGGTATCCACCAGTTCAACCGGCTCGATGTTTGCAATGTCGGCGGGCTTACCGAGGCGATGAAAGTCGCTGGCTGGAGCGAGGCCCACTATGTGGATCTGATGCCGCACAATCCCCTTGGTCCGGTGTGCACTGCCGCCACCGTGCATCTGGCGTCCGCGGTACCCAACTTCGCGTGGCTCGAGACCAGGGAGCCCGAAAAAAAGCTGGGCTTCGACAATTCCGACTTCTTCCCCGTGCAACCACGGCTCGACGGCCCCTATTATCCGGTCGGCGATCTGCCGGGGCTCGGCGTCGAGGTCAACGAAGCGGCGGTCCAGTCGGAGAGTTTCCGTTTCTGGGAAGCGCCTCACCTCAAGCGCCGCGACGGTTCTGTCACCAACTGGTAGTTCCATTTCAACCGGAGTCCATAATGACGCACACCTCCAACATCACGCGGCCGCCCAAAGACCTGATTGATGCGCTAAGGGAGATCGGCGCCGCGACGGTTGCCGGCACGCTTGGGCATATGGGCTTCCGCAATCCGCACATGGTCGGTCCGGTGGCGCAGAACCACGGGAAGTCGATCGTCGGGCCGGCGCTGACGCTGCAGTTCATGCCGCAGCGGCCGGACCTGTTCACCGAGGGCGAATATGCCGATCCGGAGACGCAACTGCACCGGCACGTGCTCTATCATGCGCAGGCGGGCGATGTGGTCGTGGTCGACGCGCGCGGCGACATGAGTTCGGGCGTCTTCGGCGATATGATGTCGACGTATTTCAAGGGCAGAGGTGGCGCCGGCATCGTCATCGATGGATGCATGCGCGACCGGCCCAATGTTGAAAAGCTCGATCTGCCCCTATGGCTGCGCGGCTGGACGCCCAACTACCATGTACAAACCAGCATCTATCCGAACGCCGTCAACGTTCCGATTGCCTGCGGTGGTGTCACGGTGATCCCCGGCGACATCATCGTCGCCGACGACGACGGGGTGGTGGTGCTTCCCGTCGCAATGGCCACGAAGGTAATCGAAGAATCGCAGAAGCATCACGATTGGGAGGAGTTCTCGCGAATGAGGCTCCTGGAGGGTGCGCCACTGCAGCGCTACTATCCGCTGCATGATGATGCCCGCGGCGAATATGAGGAGTGGCGCAAAACCAATCGCCTGGTGGATTGACTTGGAATCACCCGGGCACGGGCGCCTGTTTGCGGCAGGATTTTCGTTCGCGGATCAGCGGAGGTCGGTGCATGAACGCCGAGACAAAGCCCGTCTACGACCCCCAGCAACTGGAGCCGTTGCTGATTTCGCGGCAGCATGCAGGCGACGTCGACGGCATGACCGCCCTGTTCGAACCGGATGCGGTGGTCGACTGTGGTGGCGGACGCTTGCTGCGCGGCAGGGAGGCCATTCGCGGCTACTATCTTGAAATCGCCGCGTCGGGACGAAAGTTCGCCGTGGGCGAGCAGCAGCCGGCGCTCATTTGCGGCGATCTTGCCCTCACATCGACCCGTCTTCCCGGCGGTGACGTCACCAGCGAAGTTGCCCGGCGGCAAAGCGATGGCAGCTGGCTTTGGGTGATCGACCGCTATTCCGTCACCTGAGGCGTTTGACCCGGCCGAACTGTGGATGTCCGTCATTTCCGGAGCGCATCGCAAAACAAGACCGCGCCGCAACAGCGCGAGATCTTGCAAAACAGTCAAGGCAACAGGCGTCTATCGCCGCAGCGCGTGCACGCTTGCCGTGCTTTCGCCGGGCACCGGCAACGCCATGTCATCATCGAGAAGACGCGTGATGCGGGCAAAGCCAGTGAACGCTTTCCTTGCTTCCTCGGCCGACATCTGGCCCGACAAGGCGGCCGAGCAACAATTCAGCGCGCACTGATAAACCGGACCGCGCCGTCCCGTCGGCCATTTCCGCAAGAACATCATGGCTTCGGCAACACTATCGATTTCTTCCACAGGGTGTCCTTCCCCGCGCGAAATCCGCACGGGCGAAAAGAAATGCAACTGATCCATCGTTTCCTCCCGGTCGACCGCAATGCGCTCGATCGAACCCCACCAAACTCCCGAATGGGCGTTTGGTTCCAGAAAAAAGAAGATTCGGCATAAGAAAGCTTGGGGGCCAAGAAACGGTCAGCCTTCGGCCCTGGTTTCTCGCGACAAAATCGACGGAATTCGAATCACCGTTGCAGGCGGCCCACCATCGCGCCCGTCGATAATCGCAGTTCTCATTGAATATCTTTAAGGCCAAAGCCGGCAAATAGGTTGCTTGTCGGTTCCCCCGCGTCAGGCTTAACCTGCGCGGCCAACGCGCGAAAGTGCGTGGTCATCAAGGGGAGGACATTGCAATGACAATACAGGGTGCTTCACCTGATCTGTACAACGAGGATCTGGCTCCGGCCAAAGTTCGAAACTGGGGACCATTCTCGATCTTCAACGTCTGGACGTCGGACGTTCACAGCCTCTGGGGTTACTACCTGGCTGCCAGCCTGTTTCTGTTCTGCGGCGGTTTCGTCAACTTCATCATCGCCATCGGCATCGGCTCGCTGGTCATCTACGCGCTGATGAACATGGTCGGCTATGCCGGCGTGAAGACCGGCGTGCCCTACCCCGTGCTTGCCCGCGCCTCTTTCGGCATCTGGGGCGCCAACATACCGGCGCTGGTGCGCGCGGTGGTCGCCTGCTTCTGGTATGGCGCACAGACTGCCGCCGCCTCCGGCGCGATCGTGGCGCTTTTGATCCGCTCGCAATGGTTTGCCGATTTCAACGCCAACACGCATTTCCTCGGCCATACCGGCCTGGAGGTGATCTGCTTCGTGGTCATCTGGGCGCTGCAACTGCTGATCATCCAGAACGGCATGGAAACGGTGCGCCGCTTCCAGGATTGGGCAGGACCGGCGGTCTGGGTGATGATGTTGATCCTGGCGATCTATCTCTGCGTCAAATCCGGGAGATTTGCCTTCACCAGCGACATCCCGATGGACGTGCTGCTGGACAAGACCAAGGACGCGGGCGTGCCGGGCACGCCGGGATCGTGGACGTCGCTGTTTGCGGTGGCGGCGATCTGGGTCACCTACTTTTCCGCGCTTTATCTCAATTTCTGCGATTTCGCCCGCTACGCGCCGGACAAGGCATCGCTGCGCAAGGGCAACATCTGGGGCTTGCCGATCAACCTCATCCTGTTTTCGCTGGTCGCCGGTGTCACCACCATTGCCGCCTTTGACGTCTATGGCGAAGTGCTGCTGCATCCCGACCAGATCTCGGCGAAATTCGACAGCTGGTTCCTGGCAGCGCTCGCAGCCTTGACCTTTGCCGTGGCAACCCTCGGGATCAACGTTGTGGCAAATTTCGTCTCGCCGGCCTTCGACTTCTCCAACGTCTTTCCCAGGCAGATCGACTTCAAAAAGGGCGGCTATATCGCAGCCGTCATCGCGCTCGTGCTCTATCCCTTCGCACCGTGGGAAGGCAGTGCCGCTTCCTTCGTCAACGTCATCGGCGCGACGATGGGGCCGATCTTCGGCGTGATGATGGTCGACTACTATCTGATCCGGAAGGGTGAGGTCGACGTCGAGGCGCTCTATCGCGAGGACGGCGAGTTCCGCTTCCAGGGCGGTTGGCATGTCAACGCCTTCATCGCCGCCGGCATCGGCGCCATCTTCTCGTCGATCCTGCCGAACTTCACCAACTGGCTGCCATCCTGGTGGGGCGTCTATGGCTGGTTCTTCGGCGTGGCGATCGCCGGCATCATCTACTATGTGCTGCGCACCGCCGCTTTGGGCGCAGGCGCCAAGACCGCAAAGGCTTGAAAATGAGGCAGTAGGCAGTAGGTGCTAGGGAGTAGAGAACCGCTTCACTACTGCCTACTGCCTACTGCCTACTGCCTACTGTCCACCATCTCGGCCAGTTTGCGCACCGTGTTCCAGTTGCGCGAGGTGCCGACACCCAGGCGCTTGTGGCTGGTCGCCGTCAGAAGCCGGGAACTGGGTGTGGCACGCGAGAAGACAATCCAGATATCGCCGCCGACGGCCTGCATCTTTTCGTCCTTGCCGACATAGGATTTGAGCGCCGTGATAGCGTCGTCGGGCACGGGCTGGCGCATCACCCGCACCGCCACCTGGTCGCCTGCCTCGGCGGATTCGTCGGGGAACGGATTGCCGGCGGCAAGCGTCAGCCAGTCCTCGGCACAACGCACGATGATGTCGACATGGCGGCCGAAGGTTTTTTCGAAGGCAACTTCCAGCCGTTGTTCCAGATCGGCGACGTTCGTTGCCGGCGCCTCGAAGACCAAGTTGCCGGTCGCCACCAGCGTGCGCGGGTTCTTCAGCCCGAGCACTTCGGCCATCGCCTTGAGGTCGGCCATGACGACCCGTCGCCCCTCACCCAGGGTGATGCTGTAGAGCAGCGAGACATAAGTCCGCATCATCCGCCGGCCTGTGCAACTACACCAGCCGGCTCTGTTCCACCGCCGCCTCGATGAAACTGGCGAACAGCGGATGCGGGTCGAGCGGCCGGCTTTTCAGTTCCGGGTGATACTGCACCCCGATGAACCACGGATGATCGGGGTACTCGACCGTTTCCGGCAGCACGCCGTCGGGCGACATACCGGCGAAGACCAGGCCGCAATCCTCGAGCCGCTCCTTGTAGTCGACATTGACCTCGTAGCGGTGGCGGTGGCGCTCGGAAATCTGCGTGTCGCCATAGATCTCGGCAATCTTGGACCCTTTGGCGAGCTCAGCCTGATAGGCACCGAGCCGCATCGTACCGCCGAGGTCGCCGGTCTCGCGGCGCTTCTCCAGCATGTTGCCCTTCAGCCATTCGGTCATCAGGCCGACGACCGGCTCCTTGGTCGGGCCAAACTCGCTCGACGATGCATCTTCGACGCCGGCCAGCGACCGCGCCGCTTCGATGCAGGCCATCTGCATGCCGAAGCAGATGCCGAAATACGGCACTTTTCGCTCACGCGCAAACTTCGCCGCCAGGATCTTCCCTTCCGCGCCGCGTTCGCCAAAGCCACCGGGAACCAGGATGCCATGCACCTTTTCCAGCCAGGGCGTCGGGTCCTCCTTTTCGAAGATCTCCGATTCGATCCAGTCGAGCTTGACCTTGACGTGGTTGGCCAGGCCGCCATGCGACAGAGCCTCGATCAGCGATTTGTACGCATCCTTGAGGCCGGTATATTTGCCGACCACGGCGATGGTGACCTCGCCTTCCGGATTGTGGATGCGGTTGGACACCGCCTGCCAGGGCTCCATGCGCGGCTTCGGCGCCGGATCGATGCCGAAAGCGGCCAGCACTTCCGAATCGAGCCCTTCCTTGTGGTAGGCCATCGGCACATCGTAGATATGCGGCACGTCGAGCGCCTGGATCACGGCACTTTCGCGCACGTTGCAGAACAGCGACAATTTTCTGCGCTCTTCCTTGGGAATGGCGCGGTCGGCGCGGACCAGCAGGATGTCGGGCGCGATGCCGATGCCGCGCAGTTCCTTGACCGAATGCTGGGTCGGCTTGGTCTTCAGCTCGCCGGCCGTCGGGATGTAGGGCATCAGCGTCAGATGGACGTAGACGGCGTTGTTGCGCGGCAGGTCGTTGCCGAGCTGGCGAATGGCCTCCAGGAACGGCATCGCCTCGATGTCGCCGACCGTACCGCCGATCTCGCACAGCACGAAATCATAGTCGTCATTGCCGTTGAGGACGAAATTCTTGATCTCGTCGGTGACGTGCGGAATGACCTGCACGGTGGCGCCTAGATAATCGCCGCGCCGCTCGCGCTCGATGATGTTCTTATAGATGCGGCCGGTGGTGATGTTGTCCTGCTGATTGGCGGAGCGGCCTGTGAAGCGCTCGTAATGGCCAAGATCAAGATCGGTTTCCGCACCGTCGTCAGTAACGAAAACCTCGCCATGCTGATACGGCGACATCGTGCCCGGATCGACATTGAGGTAGGGATCGAGTTTTTTGATGCGTGCGCGATAGCCTCGCGCCTGCAGGAGAGCCCCAAGGGCCGCTGCGGCTATGCCTTTTCCAAGTGAGGAAACCACGCCGCCTGTGATGAATACATATCGCGCCATGGGAGTCATCGCTTAACGCGGCCGGATTGATTCCGCCAGAGAAAAAACCGCCGCGAAGGTTTTTTCCCAAGAAGGCGCTCGGACCATGATCCCGAAAAGTGAGATCCGGTTTTCGGATAAGATCGTGGTCAAACAAGCCCGGCCCGTTCGATAGGGACCGGATCAGGCCTAGGGAAAAACAAAAGGGCCGGCTGAGCCGGCCCTTTCGGCAGGATGACGAAAACGTCAGATGATGACGACTTTGGTGCCTACCCTGACGCGGCTGTAGAGGTCCATGACGTGTTCGTTGATCATGCGGAAGCAGCCATTCGAGGCGCTGGTTCCGATCGACTGCGGCGCGATGGTGCCGTGGATGCGCAGATGCGTGTCCTTCTTGCCGTCATAGAGGTAGATGGCGCGGGCGCCGAGCGGGTTCTGGCCACCGCCGGGCATGCCGTCCTTGTACTGGCCATAATGCTTCGGCTCGCGTTTCTGCATGTCCAGCGTCGGGATCCAGCGCGGCCATTCCTGCTTATCGCCGACCGCTACCGTGCCCTTGAACTGCAGGCCTTCGCGGCCGACCGCAATGGCGTAGCGGCGAGCAGTCGAAGACGATTCGACGAGGTAGAGGCGCCGCGCGCTGGTGTCGATGACGATGGTGCCGGCGTCATAGCCGCTGAATTCCACGTCTTGCGGCACGAATTCAGGCTTCACCTTGAATTGCTTCTTGGCTTCCTTCTTGGCGAGAACCTGATCGAGAGCTCGCGTCTCGGGAAGATAGCTCATCGACGAGCCGGATGAGGTGCCGCCGAAAAGACCGGCGAACAGACCACCGCCGCTCGGCTGTTTCTGGCCGATGACCTCGCTGCGCAGCTCGCCATTGTTGCCGGTCAAGGCGACATTCATGGCTTCGGCCGGAAGCGGCTCGGCCGATTGGATCGGCTCGATTGGCTCGATTGGCTCGACGATCTTGGCAACCTGCTTCTTGGCCGGCTTGGCGTCGGCCACTTCGGTTGCCGCGCTCTTGCCCTTCTTGGCGAGGAACGCCTGCCGTTCAGTGTCGGCCTTGGCCTTGGCTGCCGCGCGCATCGCCAGTTTCCTGGCTTCGAGCGCCTTTGCTTTGGCTGCTTCCTTGTCGGCAACGATCTTGGCCTCGATCTTCTTGATCTGGGCGAGGTCGTCCGGTGTAGGGTTTTTCTTCTTCTTCAGAAGCTTCAATTGCGACGCATCACTCTTGACGGCGACATTGATGGCGCCGGTTTTCTCAACTGAAGGTGCGGCCATATTTGCCGGCGCGCCGGCGAAGGCTGGAGAACTCATGCCGATTGCGGCGCAAAGTCCCAGGAAAATGAAGCTGCGAAGCTGCATGGCGAAGATCCGATCGTTCTATGCTTGTTGCCCACGGCGTCGCCCAGCGCCCCCCAAGGGCGCCGGAAATGCCGCGCGCAATCTATAGTCGAATTAGCGCGGACGCCTCAAGCGGGAGGCCGCGCCTCACCCGGTTGAATCTTCGTGATTGTGCTGCATTTGCCGCGACTGTGTTCAAACGACCACATATCGCGGCTACAGGCGCCGGTGACTACTGGTTCGGGACCTGCGGGGTCGCCGGTGCGGCAGGAGTGGTGCCGCTGGTCGCCGGCGGCGTCGAACCGGCAGGTGCCGGCGTCGGGGCGGTCGCCGGAGCCGCGGCGTCGTTGCCGGACGGCGGCGTCGGCGTGGCGTTGCCTGCGGGCGCCGGGGTGGTCGTGCCGGGCAATTGGTTGAGCACGCCCTTGCCGGCACCATCCGATGTCGCCGGCACGCGGTCGAGGATGTCGATCGGCTTCTCGCCGTAGCGGGCGACGATCGACAGTGTCAGGGACGTTGCGAAAAAGGCCGCTGCCAGGATCGCCGTCGCACGCGTCAGCGCATTGGCAGCGCCGCGCGCGGTCATGAAGCCGGATCCGCCACCGATGCCAAGGCCGCCGCCTTCGGAACGCTGCAGCAGCACCACGCCGACAAGGGCGAGCACGACCATGAGATGGATGACGATCAGTACGGTTTCCATAGTTTATCCTGGCAAGGCCTTGCCCGGCCGCGGACACGACCGGTGAATTGGAGGCGGCTCAATACAATGCTTTGATGGCATTTCCAAGCCCGTGGCCGGAATATGGGAAGCAACGCCTTCTTTGCAACGATTTCCAGCGCCGGGAGCCCCGTCCAGCGTGGCGAATATCTTCAACCGATATTGCGATAAGCCTCGGCGATGGCGAGAAAATCCGCCGCCTTCAGGCTGGCGCCGCCGACCAGCGCGCCGTCGACATTCCTGACGCCGAGCAGTTCGACCGCGTTGGAGGGCTTGACCGAGCCGCCATAGAGAATGCGCACCTTCGCCGCGACGCTGCCGAGCTTTTCCGACAGCTTTTCGCGGATATGTGCGTGTGCTTCGGCAACATCGGCCGCGGTTGGCGTCAGGCCGGTGCCGATCGCCCATACCGGCTCATAGGCAATGATGGTGTTGGACGGGGTGGCGCTTGGCGGCACCGAGCCGTCGACCTGCCGCGACAGTACGTCGAGCGTGGCGCCCGCTTCACGCTGCTGCTGCGTCTCGCCAATGCAAATGATGGCCACAAGCCCGGCACGCCAGGCGGCGGAAGCCTTGGCCTGGACCGTCGCGTCATCCTCGCCGCGCTGCTCGCGGCATTCTGAATGGCCGACGATCACATGGCTGGCGCCGGCATCCCTAAGCATTTCCGCCGAGATGCAACCGGTATAGGCGCCGCTCTCCTTGGTGTGGCAATCCTCACCGCCGGCATGCACCGGCGTGCGCGACAGGATCTCCGCGGCGTGGGCAAGCAGGGTTGCGGGAACGCAAACCAGCGCTTCGGTCTCCGCATCGAGTCCACTCATGAAACCGTTGCCGATCATCCTGAGCTCGTTGAGCGAGGCGCTGGTGCCGTTCATTTTCCAGTTGCCGGCGACGAGCGGGCGAATTCCTGGTGTCATGGGTTTGCTTCTCCGGGCGACATCGGGGTCTGGCCCTCACTACCAAAATCAGGCCACAAAGCAATCGACAGTGGACCGGAAGGGCGCTATTGCGCTTGTTTCAGACTCGGCGCATGCGAAAATGCGCATAAATCGGAAGTAAAAATGCTTGGTATATTGAGAAGCGCGGCAGGCACCTGGGTCGCGAAAGGGCTGTTGGTGCTGCTGGTGCTCAGCTTTTTGGTCTGGGGCGTTTCCGGACGGCTGATGGGCGGTCTCGCCGGCCATGATTCGGTCATAACCGCTGGTGGCACCAAGGTGTCGATCAACGAATACCGTCTCGCCTATGATCGCCAGCTCGCCGTCATGTCGCAGCAGTTCGGCCAGCGTCTCAGCCACGAACAGGCAAAGGCACTCGGTGTCGACAACCAGGTGCTGGCGCAGCTCGTCTCGGGTGCCGTTCTCGACGAACAGGCACGCAAACTGGGCCTCGGACTTTCCAAGGACCGGCTGGCCGAGCTGACGCGCGAAGACCCGGCCTTCAAGGGCCCGGGCGGCCAGTTCGACCGCAGAACGTTCGAATACATGCTGCAGCAGATTGGCATGCGGCCGGCGGATTATCTGAAGAACCGTGCCCAGGTGGCGGTGCGCCAGCAGATCGTCGAGGCGGTCTCGGATGGCCTCAAGGCTCCGGACACTTTCTTCAAGGCGGTTGCGCTCTATCGCGGCGAAGACCGCACCATCGACTATTTGACGCTGCCCAAGGCACTGGTCGAGCCGATCGCGCCGCCGTCCGACAGCGTGCTTTCGACCTATTTCGAGGCCAACAAGAAGACATACGCGGCGCCCGAATACCGCAAATTCTCCTATGTCCGCCTTGAACCGGTCGACATCATGGATACGACCGCCGTCACCGACAGCCAGGTCAGCGACGACTACAACAAGAACAAGGCGCGCTACACCACGCCGGAACTGCGCACCATCGAGCAGCTTGTTTTCAAGACGCCGGATGCGGCCAAGGCCGCGCTCGATTCGCTCAAGGCAGGCGCAACCTTCGACAAGCTCGTCACGGCGGAAGGCAAAACCCCGGCCGATACGCTGCTCGGCACGCTGTCCAAGGACAAGATCGCCGACAAGGCTGTCGCCGATGCGGCCTTCGCCCTCAATGCCAATGAAGTCAGCCAGGTCGTGCAGGGTGCCTTTGGCCCGGTGCTGCTGCGCGTCACCGAGATCAAGCCAGAGGTGGTGAAGCCGCTGACCGAAGTGTCCGATCAGATCCGCAAGGACCTGGCGCTGGGCGAGGCAAGCCGCATCCTGCTGGACGTGCGTGACAATTACGAAGACGCCCGCGCCGCCGGCAGTTCGCTGGCCGACGCCGCCACCAAGCTGAAGCTGAAGATCGTCACCATCGACGCCATCGACCGTAGCGGCCTGAGGCCCGACGCCAGCATCGTTAAGGACCTGCCGCAATCACCGGAGTTGATCAAGGCTGTCTTCGACGCGGAACCCAACACCGAAAACGATGCCTTGACCACGGCGGACAACGGCTTCGTTTTCTATGAGGTGGCCTCCATTACGCCGGCTCGTGACCGGACGCTGGACGAGGTTCGTCAGAAAGTCGTCGCCGACTGGACGGCGGCGGAGACGACCAAGCGGCTTGCGGCCAAGGCTGACGAGCTCGAAAAGCGCCTCAAGGCCGGCGCCACGCTCGACGTCATCGCCGGCGAACTGAAGCTGGAAAAGCAGACCAAGCGCGGCGTCAAGCGCGAGGCCGACGATGTCGATTTCGGCAAGGAAGGCGCGGCAGCGATGTTCGGCGTCGGCGAAGGCGGCACCGGCCTGATCCCCTCGCCCACCGGCGACGGACAGATCCTGTACAAGGTCGCCGAAGTGTTCGAGCCCGCCGGAGCCGATGCCAGTTCGGTGCCGGACGATGCGCAGAAATCCTTCACCTCCGGCATGTCTGACGACCTGCTCGACCAACTGGTGGCGCAGCTGCAGACGCAATACGACGTTCGCATCGACCAGGCCGCCGTTGCCCAAGCCTCGACAAGATGAGCGCGCTGAAAACCCATATCGCCAAGGTCGCGACCGGAAGCGCGCTTTCCTTCGAGGAAGCGCGCGAGGCCTTCGACATCATCATGTCGGGTGACGCAACTCCCGGCCAGATCGGCGGCTTCCTGATGGCGCTGCGCGTACGCGGCGAGACGGTGAGCGAGATTTCCGGCGCCGTCGCCACCATGCGCGCCAAGATGCTGCGCGTCGACGCGCCGGACGGCGCCATCGATATCGTCGGCACGGGCGGCGACAATTCCCACAGCGTCAACATTTCGACGGCGTCGGCTTTCGTCATTGCCGGCAGCGGTGTGCCGGTCGCCAAACACGGCAATCGCGGCCTGTCATCGCTGACAGGGGCGGCCGACGTGCTGGTTGCACTCGGCGTCAAGATCGACATATCGCCCGAGTTTATCGGTCGTTGCATCCACGAGGCGGGCGTCGGCTTCATGTTCGCGCCCGCGCACCATCCGGCGATGAAGCATGTCGGTCCGACCCGCGTCGAACTCGGCACTCGCACCATCTTCAACCTGCTCGGGCCCCTCTCCAACCCGGCCGGCGTCAAGCGGCAGATGGTCGGTGTGTTCCTGCCGGAATGGATCCTGCCGGTGGCCGAGACGCTGAAGGCGCTGGGCGCCGAGCATGCCTGGGTTGCCCATGGCGACGGCTATGACGAGATCACCACCACCGGCGAGACACAGGTCGCCGAACTGATCGGCGGCGAGATACGCAGCTTCACCCTGACCCCTGAAGCGGTTGGGTTGGCGCGCCACAGCAAGGATGAATTGCGCGGCGGCGACGCGGACTACAACGCCAAGGCATTGCGCGATATGCTGGGCGGGGCTGCCGGTGCCTATCGCGACACAGTGCTGATGAATGCCGGTGCCGGGCTGGTGGTGGCCGGCAAGGCGACGACGCTTGGCGACGGCATCGTGACGGCGGCGCAAGCCATCGACAGCGGCCGGGCGCTGCAGGTGCTCGACAGGCTGGTCGAGATTTCGAACGGATAGAACGTGTCTGACATTCTTCGCAAGATCGAGGCCTATAAGCGCGACGAGATCGCTGCCGCAAAGGCACGCGTGCCGCTCGCCGAGATCAAGGCGCGAGCGAAGGACGCGGACGCACCGCGCGGCTTTCTTGCCGCACTCGAAGCGAAGCGCAAATCCGGCGCCTTCGCGCTGATCGCCGAGATCAAGAAGGCGAGCCCCTCCAAGGGCCTGATCCGCGCCGACTTCGACCCTCCGGCATTGGCGCAGGCCTATGCCAGGGGCGGTGCTGCCTGTCTTTCGGTACTGACCGATGCGCCGTCTTTCCAGGGCGCGCCCGAATTTCTCACCAGGGCGCGAGCCGCCGTCACCCTGCCCGCGCTGCGCAAGGACTTCTTGTTCGACCCGTATCAGGTCTACGAAGCCCGCGCCTGGGGCGCGGATGCCATCCTGATCATCATGGCCAGCGTCGACGACGCCTTGGCCAGCGACCTCGAATCGACGGCGTTCGAACTCGGCATGGATGCGCTGATCGAAGTGCATGACGAGGCCGAGACGCAGCGCGCGCTAAAGCTGTCGTCGCGGCTGATCGGCATCAACAACCGCAATCTGCGCACATTCGAGACCAGCCTCGACACCTCTGTGCGGCTGGCGACGATGGTGCCGGCCGACCGCTTGCTGATCAGCGAGAGCGGCATCTTCTCGCATGACGATTGCCTCAGGCTGCAAAAGAGCGATATCGGCACCTTTCTGGTCGGCGAGAGCCTGATGCGGCAACGGGACGTCACCACGGCGACCCGCCTGCTGCTGACAGGCAAGGCTTTGGCCGAGGCGATCTGACGATGACATCAGGCCTCACCCATCTCGGCGCGCAGGGCGAGGCCAACATGGTCGATGTCGGCGACAAGGCGGAGACGACACGCACGGCGATCGCCGAAGGCTTTGTCGCGATGCGGCCCGAGACCTTGAAAATGATCCTCGCCGGCAACGCCAAGAAGGGCGACGTGCTCGGCACCGCGCGCATCGCCGGCATCATGGCGGCGAAGAAGACGCATGACCTGATCCCGCTCTGCCATCCGCTGCTTCTGACCAAGGTTTCCGTCGACATCGAGCCGGACCATGCTCTGCCCGGCCTGAAGGTCACGGCACTGGCGCGCGTCACCGGCAAGACAGGCGTGGAGATGGAAGCGCTGACCGCCGCTTCGGTCGCCTGCCTGACCATCTACGATATGGCCAAGGCGGTGGACCGCGCCATGGTCATCTCCGGCATTCGACTGGTCGAAAAGACCGGCGGCAAGTCGGGCGCGTACAAGGCTGGCGCCTGATGGCGCTGGTTCCAATCGCCGACGCGCTCGAGCGCCTGCTCGAGGGTGCGGCACCTTTGGCCGGCGAAAGCGTTCCCCTGTTCGAGGCTGTGGATCGCGTGCTGGCGGAACCGCTTGTTGCGTTGCGTACCCAGCCGCCCTTCAACGCTTCCGCCATGGATGGCTACGCAGTCCGCGCTGTCGATGTGACTTCGGTGCCGTCGAGACTTTCGGTGATCGGCATGGCACCGGCCGGGCGTGGCTTTGATGGCACGGTCGGCCAGGCCCAGGCCGTGCGCATCTTCACCGGCGCGCCGTTGCCTGAAGGCGCCGACACCATCGTCATCCAGGAAAATGTCCGGGATCTCGGCGGCGGCGACATCGAAGTGATCGAACCGACGGCGGAATGGCGTAACATCCGCCGCATCGGCCTCGACTTTTCGAAAGGCGATGTTCTGCTGGAAATAGGCCGCGTGCTCGACCCGGCGGCGCTGTCGCTCGCGGCATCGGCGAACCACCCACGGGTCAGCGTGGTAAAACGGCCGCTGGTCGCCATCATCGCCACCGGCGATGAATTGTTGCCGCCCGGCAGCGAACTTGGGCCGGACCAGATCATCTCATCCAATGCCTATGGCGTTGCCGCGACAGCACAATCGGTCGGCGCCCGCGCGCTCGATCTCGGCATAGCCGCCGACCGCAAGGACGCGATTGCTGCCTTGGTGAAAAAGGCGGTCACTGCCGGCGCGGATGTCATAGTCACGCTGGGTGGTGCCTCGGTTGGTGATCACGACCTGATCCATGACGTGCTGACCGGCGAAGGCATGACGCTCGGCTTCTGGAAGATCGCCATGCGCCCCGGCAAGCCGCTGATGTTCGGCCGCCTCGGCGACATCAGATGCATCGGCCTGCCCGGCAACCCAGTGGCAAGCCTGGTCTGCTCGCAGCTGTTCCTGAAGCCGCTGCTGGCGCGGCTCGGTGGCCGCGATCATCGCCCGGACATTCGTCCGGCGCGATTGCGCGCCGCAATGCCGGCCAATGATCTGCGCCAGGACTATGTGCGTGCCGTGGTCAGGGAAGATGACGGCGCGCTGGTGGCGACGCCGTTCGGCATCCAGGATTCCTCGATGCTGAGAATGCTGGCCGACGCCAATGGACTGATCGTGCGGGCGCCGTTTGCCCCCGCTGCGGCCGCAGGCGAAGCTTGCAGCGTTCTGATGCTGCGCTGAAGAAGTTCTGGCAAGCCTTTAATAAAGCTGTGAAAATTTAAATTGGTTACTCCGAGATCAAGGCCCGTGTCAGCGGATGCGCCGGATCGGCAAGCCCGTTGACGATGTCGAAATGATGCCGGTCGGGCTCGACGACGGTGCTGGTCGCCGCGCCGAGGCCGGTCCAAATGTTGGCAAGCAGCGCGTTCTGGCGAAGAAACTCGGCGCGCTCGCCACCACCGGCCCAGCAGGTGATGCGGGCGCCGTCCATGGGTCGCAGCAGCGCCGGACTTTCAGCCAGCGCCTCCTCTTCGTCGATTGCCAGTGCCTTGTTCATCCCGGTGCGCATGAGCGGACGCAGGTCGTGGAGGCCTGAAATCGAAACGACATGGCGTATGCGCCGCGCCACATCGGCCGCCAGAGGCGTTGATATCGTCACCATTCGAGTGGCGAGATGGCCGCCGGCCGAATGTCCGGTCAGCATCAGCGGCCCGTCGATCATTGCCGCTGCCTTGCCGATAGCCGCGCCGATTTCCCCGACTATACCGGCAATGCGTATGTCCGGGCACAGCGTGTAGGACGGCATCGCCACGGCAAAGCCGCTGCTGACCGCGCCATTGGCGAGGTGCGACCACAAACTCTTGTCGGTCTCCAGCCAGTAACCGCCATGGATGACCACCACCAGCCCCTTGGGCGCGGCAGTGGGAAGGAAAAGATCAAGCCGATTGCGCCGCCCGTCACCATAGGCGATGTCGAACTGTGCCCGGCCCTCCACCGAGAGCGCATCACGAAATGCTTGCGCCGGCTCAGCCCACGCGGCCGGCCAGCGGTCGCTACCGGCGATGTTCGCGCCATTGGCATAGGCATCGTCCCAATCGACAACGTGACGTTCGAACATCTGCGCCCTCCACCAAAACGGCATCGCTTCTGAGCTAGCAATGGCCAGCGCAATGCCGTGCGTCAATGCTTCAGAGCCAAAACATTTTAGGCTTGAAACAAATTTCGACTGGTGCGATCCTGCCATGACGAACAGCCGACAAAATGGGAGGTCCGCTGTGCTGCCCCAAACCTGCAGACATCAGCCCTTTCGAGTGGCGACGTCTGAGCAAGGTGCGACTGGCAGAAGCCTCCTCGGGAAAAGTAGGACACCTTCTCCACCACACCGGCCAGACGCCTCGCGCACTGGCCAGGCAGCAGACGGGATAGCGGCGACATGCTTGGGCCTTCAGCGCATATCGACACATTCACACGCGATCACCTGCCGCCTCCGGAGCAATGGCCGGATTTCCTGCTCGACGGCTTTCACTATCCCGAACGTCTCAATGCCGGCGTCGAACTGACCGACAGGCTGGTCGAGAAGGGCCTCGGTGACCACACCGCGCTGATCGGCAATGGCCGCCGCCGCACCTACAAGGAACTGTCCGACTGGACGAACAGGCTGGCCCACGCGCTGGTCGAGAATTACGGCGTCAAGCCGGGCAACCGGGTGTTGATCCGCTCCGCCAACAACCCCGCCATGGTCGCCTGCTGGCTGGCCGCCACCAAGGTCGGCGCCGTGGTTGTCAACACCATGCCGATGCTGCGCGCCGGCGAGCTTGCCAAGATCGTCGACAAGGCGGAAATCACCGTCGCGCTCTGCGATACCAGGCTGATGGATGAGATGACCGCCTGCGTCAAGGGCAGCGCGTTCCTCAAACAGGTCATCGGCTTCGACGGCACCGCCAACCATGATGCCGAACTCGACCGTGCCGCTCTCGACAAGTCGGTTACCTTCACCGCCGTCGACACCGGCCGCGACGATGTCGCGCTTCTCGGCTTCACCTCGGGCACGACAGGCGTGCCGAAGGCGACGATGCATTTCCACCGTGATCTCCTGATCATCGCCGACGCCTACGCCCGCGAAATCCTCCAGGTAACGCCGGACGACATCTTCGTCGGCTCGCCGCCGCTGGCCTTCACCTTCGGCCTTGGCGGGCTCGCCATTTTCCCGCTGCGCTTCGGTGCCGCGGCGACGCTGCTGGAACAGGCGACGCCGCCCAACATGATCCACATCATCGAGACCTATAAGGCGACCGTCTCCTTCACCGCGCCGACCGCCTACCGCGCCATGCTGAAGGCCATGGATGAAGGGGCCGACCTGTCATCGCTGCGCGTCGCCGTTTCGGCCGGCGAGACCTTGCCCGCTCCGGTTTTCGAGGAGTGGACGCAAAAAACCGGCAAGCCGATTCTCGACGGCATCGGCGCCACCGAAATGCTGCACATCTTCATCTCCAACCGTTTTGGCGACATGAAGCCCGCGTCGACCGGCAAGCCGGTGGGCGGTTACGAGGCGCGCATCGTCGATGATGAGATGCGGGAGGTGCCGCGCGGCGCGACCGGCAGGCTGGCGGTGCGCGGGCCGACCGGCTGCCGCTACATGGCCGATGACAGGCAGAAGGAATACGTCCGCGACGGCTGGAACCTCACCGGCGACACTTTCACCCAGGACGAAGACGGCTTCTTTCATTTCGCCGCGCGCTCCGACGACATGATCGTCAGCGCCGGCTACAACATCGCCGGGCCTGAGGTCGAGGCGGCACTGCTGTCGCATCCGGACGTCGCCGAATGCGCGGTGATCGGCGCGGACGATGCCGGGCGCGGCCAGATCGTCGAGGCGCATGTCGTGCTGGTGCAGGGCGTCGCGCCTGACGCGTTGACCACCAAGCGCCTGCAGGACCATGTCAAGGCAACGATCGCACCCTATAAATACCCGCGATCGGTGAAATTCATCGCCGCCCTGCCCAAGACCCAGACCGGCAAGATCCAGCGCTTCCGGCTGCGCACGGAGAAAATCAATTGAGCGAGCCCTACGATCCGGCGTCCGAAGGCGCACAGATGTCGTTCAAGGAGCGCATGTCCTACAGCGACTATCTGCACCTGGAGAAAGTGCTGGAGGCCCAGACGCCGCTGTCGTCGGCGCATGACGAGATGCTGTTCATCATCCAGCACCAGACCTCTGAACTCTGGATGAAGCTCGCTCTGCACGAGATCGGCGCGGCGATCCGTTCCATCCGCGCCGATCGGCTCGAGCCGAGCTTCAAGATGCTGTCGCGCGTTGCCCGCATCTTCGAGCAGCTGAACAACGCCTGGGATGTGCTGCGGACGATGACGCCCAGCGAATACACCGAGTTCCGCGACGCGCTCGGCCAGTCTTCGGGTTTCCAGTCCTGGCAGTATCGTGCCATCGAATTCATGGCCGGCAACCGCAACCTCGCCATGCTCGGGCCGCACAAGCATCGGCCGGATCTCAGCGGGAAGCTGGAGGCAATCCTGGCCGAACCATCGCTCTACGACGAAGCGCTGCTGCTTTTGGCGCGCAACGGATTCGACATCGGTGCCGACGCCAGGCGCACGGACTGGCGTGAGACACGAACCGAGAATGAAGAGGTCCTGGTCGCCTGGCAGACCATCTACCGCGACCCGCAGCGCTACTGGATGTTCTACGAACTGGCCGAGAAGCTGGTCGACTTCGAGGATTATTTCCGCCGCTGGCGCTTCAACCACGTCACCACGGTCGAGCGCATCATCGGCCTGAAACGCGGCACCGGCGGCACGTCGGGTGCATCGTACCTCAAGAAGATGCTTGAGGTCGTGCTGTTTCCGGAGCTGTGGACGGTCCGCACCCGGCTCTGACATCATCGAAATGAGAACAGGCATACCGAGGGGACGCGCTTGTGGCGGAAAACCCTTCGCGAACAACCGAGGATTGACTGACCATGGGTGGAATTCCTGATCTCGCTGCGATCGAAGCGATGGATGCCACGGATCCGCTGCGCGCCATGCGCGATCGTTTCATTCTGCCGGAGGGGGTGATCTATCTCGACGGCAATTCTCTCGGGGCAGCGTCGCATGCCGTTTTCGGCGAGCTGCAGCAGGCGGCTACCAAGGAATGGGCCCAGGATCTCATCCGGGCCTGGAATACGGCCGGATGGTTCGAGATGCCGATCGAACTCGGCGATCAGCTTGGACGCCTGATCGGAGCCGCGGCCGGCCAGACCGTCGTCTGCGATACGACGTCGACCAACATCTACAAGGTGTTGCATGCGGCGATGGAGATGCGGCCCGGCCGGTTGGCCATCGTCGCCGAGGGCGACAGTTTTCCGACCGACCTGTACATCGCCGAAGGCGTGGCCTCGACCCGGGATGGCGCCTTGCTGCGTCTCGCGGGCGTCGACGCACCAACCATTGAAGAACTGATCGACGAAAGCGTCGCGGTGGTACTGGTCAACCACGTCAATTACAAATCGGGTGAACTGCGCGACATGGCGGCGCTGACGCGCAAGGCTCATGCGGCCGGAGCGCTGATCGTCTGGGATCTCTGCCACACCGCGGGCGCTCTGCCGGTCGAGCTCGACCGCGCAAATGCCGATTTCGCTGTCGGCTGCACCTACAAGTACCTCAACGGGGGGCCGGGCGCGCCGGCCTTCATCTATGCCGCCCAGCGCCACCATGGCGAGATCAGCCAGCCACTCAGCGGCTGGTGGGGGCATGCACGGCCCTTTGCCTTCGAACGGGGTTATGTGGCCGGCACCGGCATCCGCCGCTTTCTGTGCGGCACGCAGCCGGTCCTATCGATGCGGGCGCTCAAAGGTGCGCTTGCCATCTGGAACGACGTCGACATGGCGGAATTGCGAAAGAAAAGCGTCGCGCTGACCGAACTGTTCATCCAGCTCGTCGAAGCGAAGTGCGGCGCCTATGGTCTCACGCTGGAGAGCACCCGCGACGCGACCAGGCGCGGCAGCCAGGTGTCGTTCCTTCACGATCATGGCTATCAAATCATGCGGGCGCTGATCGAGCGGGGGGTGATCGGTGACTTCCGCGCGCCATCGACCATCCGTTTCGGCTTCACGCCACTCTATGTCGGCTACAAGGATGTGTGGCTGGCGGTTGAGGTGCTGGAAGACATTCTGCGCACGGGTGCATGGAAGGACCAGCGTTTCGCCGTCAAGGAGGCCGTTACCTGACGCAGCCGTCCCGACGACTGTTGTCGCGCCCTTGCCTATTGGCGGGATGACGGAGGGACGAATTTCCAGCGCACGAATCCGGTCGCCGCTGGTGGACAGCACTGGCATCACCAAATTAACCAAGGTTGGCATTTTGGCTTCGTTTCGTTCACGGCAGACGAATGCACAGAAGGCTGGGAATACCCCGTCGCGGATCCATGGGCAGCTCATGCCAAGCTTGGGCCAGGGATGGGCGGGCAGCCCATTAACCATAACAATTTCAATGCCGGCAAGCGCATTGTGACGGGATGCAGTCGTCGGCGAGGCCCGGCAGCGAGCTGCCAATAATTTCGATCCCCTTAATAAATTCATTAAACTTTAAACAGTTGCGGAACACAACTGGAACAGATAGTGTTTGTTCTGGGTTTGTTTTCTGATTCTGGTTTTAGGTACCCTGGGGGCCGCCATGCTGACACGCAAGCAACACGAACTGCTGATGTTCATCCATGAACGCCTGAAGGAAAGCGGCATTCCGCCATCCTTCGACGAGATGAAGGAGGCGCTCGACCTTGCCTCCAAATCCGGAATTCATCGGTTGATCACGGCTCTGGAAGAGCGCGGCTTCATTCGCCGACTGCCCAACCGGGCACGCGCGCTGGAAGTGCTGCGGTTGCCGGACTCGATCGCGCCCGGCCTCAACGCGGCGAAAAAGTTCTCGCCAAGCGTCATCCAGGGCAGTCTTGGTCAGACTAGTCTCGGTCAGGGCGGCGTTGGCCGACAGATCAAGCCGGCGTCTTCGCGGATGCCTTCGGCCGGCAATGACGACGACGTGGTCTCCGCCGTGTCGATCCCGGTGATGGGTCGTATCGCCGCCGGTGTGCCGATCGATGCCATCCAGCACCAGACGCATTCGATCTCGGTGCCGCCGGACATGATCATGGGCGGCGAGCACTATGCCCTGGAGGTCAAGGGTGACTCGATGATCGAGGCCGGCATCTTCGACGGCGATACCGTCATCATCCGCAATGCCGATACGGCCAGCCCCGGCGAGATCATCGTGGCGCTGGTGGATGAAGAGGAAGCGACGCTGAAGCGGTTCCGCCGCAAGGGCGCCTCGATTGCTCTCGAAGCCGCCAATCCGGCCTATGAAACCCGGATTTTCGGACCCGACAGGGTCAAGGTGCAAGGCAAGCTCGTCGGTTTGATCCGCCGCTACTGAGGCGGCTGCGGTTTAGCCGCTGGCTTCTCGGGTCTCTGGAAGGGCGGCAGTCCCCTCGCCTCACGCGAGAATTTGCGTTGTACATGCCAGGGCCGATATGGCCTGTCCACGGCGAAGCTGATTGTCGCTGGCGTGGTCGCCGATTGGCGATCGAAGAAGACGGCAGCACTGCCTTTGCGAGCCAGTTGCCGTTTGGTGATGACGAGAACCAGTGGGTTGTGACAGGCGTCATAGGCCGTCGCGTCATTGATGACGATCAGGTCGGCGAAACCACAGGCTTTCCAGGTGTCCTTTCGATCCTCGACATAGGCAATGAATGCACCGGACGGATGCCTGGCGAGACAAACGCCTGATGTGCAATAGAACGGCGCTCCCGGCGGCATTTCAGCGGCATCCCTGACGTCGAATTGGCCATCGCCTTCGTTGAACACCTCCGGCATGACGATGGTTTCGGATGTCAGCGCGCGTTTCCAGTTGTCGACGGTGAATTCGTTCGGGCGCGCGCGGCTGACGGCAAGTTCGCCACCGCCGATCGGCAACGCAACCAGCCTTGCGTCCTCCGAGATCAGCACGTCGGGTGTGCGCGTATCCGAGACGGTCAGCAGGCCGGCAAGCGCGAAGGGAAGAGCCGCGAGCCGCAGCCATGTCGTCGCCATCGTCGCGATGACCAGGGCAATCGCCACCAGCAGGACAGACTGCTGAGAAATCAGTCCGACCGCATCGACAGGCGAACGCTCGGAGATCCAGCCCGATATGGCGATCATCAGCGTAAGTCCCTTGCCCATCAGGTAGAGGGCCGGCCAGTCCAACCCAAACGGCATCAGCAACGCGCTGGCGACGGCCAGAAACATGACGACTGTCACGATGGGCATGATGGCCAGATTGGCGAACAGGCTGAGCGGCGACACACGCTGAAAATGCCAAATGGCAAACAGCGCCGTGGCGCCGCCGGCGATGATGGAAGTCATGGAAAGGCCGCCCGCCGCCAGCAGGAATTTTCGCGTCAGGAAACTGGGCAGCGATCGCTTTGGCGGCGGTGGTCTCGCCTTTCCTGCACGATGATCCGCCCAGCCGGCGTAGGCGCCGACGAGTGCGGCGGTCGCGGCGAAGGACATCTGGAAACTCGGGCCGACCACCTCGTGCGGCGACACCACAATGACGGCGATCGCCGAGATCGCCAGATTGCGCATCGTCAGCGCCGCTCGATCGAACAGCACTGCAATCAGCATCACCGCCAGCATGATGAAACTGCGCTCGGCGGCAACGACGACCCCGGAAATGATGAGATAGGCGGCGATCGAGAAAAGTGCGGCGGCGGCGGCGTATTTCTTGACCGGGCGACGCGCGGAAAAATCCGGAAACAGGGCGAAGGCGCCGCGCAGCAAACCCATGATGGTGCCGGCGACCAACGCCATGTGCAGTCCGGAAATAGAGATGATGTGGTAAATGCCGGTGCGCCGCATCGCTTCGTTGATTTCATCGGGGATGCCGGCGCGAACGCCGACGATCAGCGCCGCGGCGATCTCGCCTTCGGCGCCACCGACGCTGCCCCTGATGTGATCGGCAATGGCTTCACGGGCTTTTTCGATCCCCGAGGAAAGGCGGGCTGCCAGCGGCATATAGTCGTCGGTGACGACGAGTTTTGGATTGCCGAGAAAGAACCCGCTGCCGCCGATGCCGGCAAAATAGCTGTCGAAGGAGAAGTCGTAGCTGTCCGGCCGCACCGGCCCGGTCGGCGGCAACAGCCTGGCATATCCAGTGATCAGGGAGCCGGCGGTCATGTCCGCCGGGATCTTTCGTGTCGAAAGCCGCACCCTCTCCGGCGCATAGCGCAGTTTCGGCCTTGCAGTCGACGTCACGTCGATGGTCAGCCGGATGCGGCCGCTCTCCATCCGGTCGACCGAGACGATCCGGCCGGTCACCTGCGTCGAGATTTCCGAACCCAGCATCTGTGTGCCGGCGCGCCATGTCTCGACCTTTGCGGCGAGCAGCCCGAGCACACACAAAAGCGCCGCCATGAAGCACAAATGGGTTCTCGGCCAGGAACGCGAGATCAGCGCACAGAGCCCCGCCAAGATGACGACTGCGACAGGCTTTGCGAAGTCCGGCTCCGCCGCCAGCGAAAAATAGCCGATCGCTCCGCTCGCCAGGCAGACCGGCACCAGCAGGAAGGCCACGCCACGGTCGAGTTCCAGCCCTGCGGCCGCGGCCACGCTGTAGCGCAGGCGAGGCAGCGAAATCCGGCCGATTTGCCGGCGAACGCGTACGATCCTGCCGGTTTCGGCAGTTGGAACGGAGGCGGAGACATCCGCTTGAAGCGGCGCCTTGCCGGGATCCGGCATGAGGGGCGATGGCGTCGGCAGCGGAGTTGGCAGAGGCGCAAACAGGAATCGCTCGCTGACGCCAACGGCAGCGTCCTCGCCCTGATCCGAGCCCCAGCCTCGTCCAGCCATCGGGTCTGCCCCTTGCGCCCTCGACACCCTATGCTACATGAACGCCGGGCGCGCGAAAGTCCGCGCAACCGCACCCCGCTTCAGATGCTTTCCGAGAGTTCCATGTCCGACAAGGTCGTAACCCGTTTTGCCCCCTCGCCCACCGGCTACCTGCATATAGGCGGCGCGCGCACGGCGCTGTTCAACTGGCTGTACGCAAAGCACACGAGCGGCACGATGCTGCTGCGCATCGAGGACACCGACCGCGAACGCTCCAACGAAGCCGCGACCTCTGCCATCCTCGACGGGCTTTCCTGGCTCGGCCTCAGCTGGGACGGTGAGCCGGTGTCGCAGTTCGAGCGTGCGCCGCGCCATCGCGAGGTGGCCGAGGAGCTGGTGCGCATGGGCAAGGCCTATTATTGCTATGCCACGCCAGCCGAGCTGGAGGCGATGCGCGAGGCGGCCAGAGCCAAGGGACTGCCGCCACGCTATGATGGCCGCTGGCGTGACCGTGACCTCTCAGAAGCGCCTGCAGGCGCCAAGGGCGCCATCCGCATCAAGGCGCCGACCGAGGGGGAGACCATCGTCCATGACCGTGTCCAGGGCGAGGTGCGCTTTCCCAACAAGGATCTCGATGACTTCATCATCCTGCGTTCGGACGGCAACCCGACCTATATGCATGCCGTCGTCGTCGACGATCATGACATGGGCGTAACCCATATCATTCGCGGCGACGATCATCTGACCAACGCCGCCCGCCAGACGGTGATCTACAACGCCATGGGCTGGGACGTGCCGTCCATGTCGCATATCCCGCTGATTCACGGTGCCGATGGCGCCAAGCTGTCGAAACGGCACGGCGCGCTGGGCGTCGAGGCCTATCGTGCCATGGGTTATCTGCCCGAGGCGCTGCTGAACTACCTGGCGCGCCTCGGCTGGAGCCATGGCGACGACGAGATCATGTCGATCGAGGACATGATTTCCTGGTTCGATATCGGCGATGTCAACAAGGGCGCGGCCCGATTCGACTTCGCCAAGCTGGAGGCGATCAACGGCGCGCATATGCGCCGCATGAGCGACGCCGAACTGTTCGATATCTTCATCGCCACTCTGCCCTATCTCGAAGGCGGCCCGGCGATGGCGGCGCGCCTGAACGACAGCAACAAGGCGCAGTTGCTGGCGGCACTTCCGGGCCTGAAGGAGCGCGCCAAAACGCTGGTCGAACTCGTCGATGGCGCCGCCTTCCTGTTCGCCACGCGGCCACTGCCGATCGATGACAAGGCGGCCCTTGTGCTCAATGCCGATGCCCGCAATATCCTGCGCGGCGCTCACGAAGCTTTGAACGGGCTTACGAGCGACTGGACAGCGGCTGCAGCGGAGGCCGCGATCCGCGAGGTTGCCATGGCCGGCGGCCACAAGCTCGGCGCCGTGGCCCAGCCTTTGCGCGCCGCATTGACCGGCAAGAGCACCTCGCCGGGCGTGTTCGATGTGCTTGCCGTGCTCGGCCGCGAGGAAAGCCTGGCGCGCATAGCAGACCAAATCGATTAGGAGCAAACTGGCCCAAGAAGATTGGCATTGAAAGGCGGGTTTCGCAGTGCAACATTAGGCCTTGGCCCAATCTGGCACGCACCCTCCTGAAATGCGGTGGCGAATAAGCGCATTGCGGTGATTTCGACGTGTCGCTTTGCAGAATTTGCCTTTGCCGGCATGAGGAAACAAGAAGGAGTTTGCAATGACCGAAGCTGCGAAAAAACTGGATTTGGGCGGCAAGACCCAGGAGGCCACGGCAACGCTTGCATTCGCCGGCAAGACCCATGAATTCAAGATGCGAAGCGGTTCGGTCGGGCCTGATGTCATCGACATCGCCTCGCTCTACTCCACCACCGGCGCCTTCACCTACGATCCCGGCTTCACCTCGACGGCAAGCTGCGAGTCCGAAATCACCTTCATCGACGGCGACGCCGGAATCCTCTTGCACCGCGGCTATCCGATCGACCAGTTGGCCGAACACGGCGACTTCCTCGAGGTTTGCTATCTCCTGCTCTACGGTGAATTGCCGACCAAGGCCCAGAAGGACGATTTCGACTACCGCGTGACGCGCCACACCATGGTGCACGAACAGATGTCGCGCTTCTTCACCGGTTTCCGCCGCGATGCGCACCCAATGGCGGTGATGTGCGGCGTGGTCGGCGCTCTGTCGGCCTTCTATCACGACTCCACCGACATTTCCGACCCCTACCAGCGCATGGTTGCCTCCATGCGGCTGATCGCCAAGATGCCGACGATCGCGGCGATGGCCTACAAATACCACATCGGCCAGCCCTTCATTTACCCGAAGAACGAGCTGAATTTCGCCGCCAACTTCCTGCATATGTGCTTTGCCGTGCCGTGCGAGGAATACAAGATCAATCCGGTGCTGGCGCGCGCCATGGAGCGTATCTTCATCCTGCACGCCGATCACGAGCAGAACGCCTCGACCTCGACCGTTCGTCTCGCCGGCTCTTCGGGCGCCAACCCGTTCGCGTGCATCGCCGCCGGCATCGCTTGCCTGTGGGGGCCAGCCCATGGCGGCGCCAATGAAGCGGCGCTCAACATGCTGGGCGAGATTGGCCATGTCGACCACATCCCCGAGTTCATCGCGCGCGCCAAGGACAAGAACGACCCGTTCCGGTTGATGGGCTTTGGCCACCGCGTCTACAAGAACTACGATCCGCGCGCCAAGATCATGCAGAAGACGGCGCACGAGGTTCTGGGCGAACTCGGAATCAAGGACGATCCGCTGCTCGACATCGCCATGGAACTGGAAAAGATCGCGCTGACCGATCCCTATTTCATCGAGAAAAAGCTCTACCCGAACGTCGACTTCTATTCCGGCATCACGTTGAAGGCGCTGGGCTTCCCCACCACCATGTTCACCGTGCTGTTCGCGGTCGCCCGCACCGTCGGCTGGATCGCGCAGTGGAAAGAGATGATCGAGGATCCGCGCCAGAAGATCGGCCGCCCGCGCCAGCTCTATACCGGTGCGCCGGAGCGCGACTACGTGCCGATCGCCAAGCGGTGACAGGGGACGAGAGCGAATAGCGAATAGCGAATAGCCAGTAGCGAATAGGGAGTTTTATATAGACCGAGGCGGTGAGAACCGCCTTCTTCCTACTCGCTACTCGCTACTCGCTACTCGCTACTCGCTACTCGCTCTTTTGATATACCGCATCACCACCTGCGCGGCGATGTCACCTGAGGGACGATCGGTCGCCATGCGCCTGGCGACCTCGGCGAAGCCGTCCTTTTGCCAGCTGCGGTAGGGCGTATCGGAAAATAGCGCCTCAAGCTGCCGCGCCAGATATTGCGGCCTCACATACTGGTTGTAGTGTTCCGGCACGACCGTCCGGTCGGCGATCAGATTGGGCAGGGCGGCGCTCCACACCGTGATCAGGGCTTGCGCCATGCGCATGACCGGATCCAGCCGGTAGCATGAGATCATCGGCACGCCCGACAACGCCAGTTCCAGCGATACCGTTCCCGACGCGATCAACGCCGCATCGGCCTTGCCGAAAGCCTGCCATTTGCGCACCGGTTCGAGCAGGATCTCCGGCTTTTCATCCCAGCTGGCGACCGAGGCCCTGACCAGATCCGCGACATGCGGCACCGTCGGCAAGAGCAGCCGCAGCCGGTGTCCGCGCGCGCGCAAGACAGACACCGTCTCGCCAAAAACACCGATTAGCCGGCGCACTTCACCGCGACGCGAGCCCGGCAGCACGAGCAGCGTCTTGACACGATCGGGGGACAGGTCGCGTTCAGGCCCTTGCATCTTCGCGGCGCCGAGCACGCCCGGATCATGGGTCAGGCGATGGCCGACATACGTTCCAGGCGGACCGCCAAGGCGGTCGAGCGCTCTCACCTCGAAGGGCAGGATGCACAGGATATGGTCGACATAGGGCTTCATCGTCACCGCCCTGCCCGGCCGCCATGCCCAAACGCTGGGGCAGACATAGTGGATGATCGGGATCGAAGGGTTGGCGGCGCGCACCTTCTTTGCCACGCGCAGCGAAAAATCCGGACTGTCGATAGTGATGAGACAATCCGGCTGTTCACCGGCGACCAGATTTGCCATCTGGCCGATGCGCCGCATCAAGCGCGGCAGATCACGCAGGATGGCGGTAAAGCCCATGAGGGCAATCTCACTGCCATCGAACGGGGAAGCAAGCCCTAGCGCCTGCAAATGGCGTCCGCCAATACCGATGAGCCTGATGTCGCGGCCGGTTGCGCGTTTCAGCGCCTCGACAATATCGGCGCCGAGCAGATCGCCGGACTCCTCGCCGGCGACGATGGCGATCTTCAATGCCCTGTCAGCCATTGTGCGGCTCCGTCGCGGCAGACAGGCCAATGACGAACAGACCGAGTGCATTGGCACGTGCGATGGTTTCGGGACCCTCGAGAACCAGTGATCGGCCGGCTTCGATGGCGATGCCGGTCAGCCCGGCCGCATGCGCCGCCTCGATCGTCTGCGGGCCAATCGAGGGCAGATCGGCTCGCAGCTCCTGACCCGGTTTAGCGCATTTGACAAGGACGCCACGCGTCCTGCCGGCAAGCCTGCCATGGCCGCGCAGCTCCTTCGTGCGCCGGAGCAGCCCGTCCGTCCCCTCGATGCCCTCCAGGGCGATGGCGCGGCCGCCAATGGCGATCGCCGCCTGACCGATGTCGAGCGCGCCGATGGCTTTCGCAGCCGCGTACGCGGCCTCGATATCACGCCGATCCGATTTCAAGGGAGCAGCCTTGGTCAGGACACCCTCGACAGCGACAAGATCCGGTACGACCTGATGGGCGCCGACGATCTTGACCCCGCGAGCCTCGAGACCGCGTGCCAGAATCTTCAGCAGGCCGTCATCGCCACGGGCGAGCGCCATCACCAGCATGGGCACCAGCGCGAGCAGGCCGAAACTTAGCCGCATGTCGGTCAGTTTTGGCCGGCGTTTGATCTCACCAGCCAGAACGAGATGGGTGATCTTCCGGCGTTTCAGCAACGAAGCCAGCGCGCCGATTTGTTCGAGAGCAAGGCTCTCGTGCTCGTATCTGTAGAGTTCGGATCCACGGTCGACCTCGCCTTCGACCATGATGATGAATGGGGGATAGCGCTGCCCCTCAAGACCCCGGGCGACTTCCACGGGAAGATGACCACCGCCGGCGATAACGCCTACCCTGGCGCCTGGTGCGAGAACGAGACCAGTTGCTTCTGTTTCTGTCTCAGTCTTCGTCATCGACATCGTTGCCATCGCCGCCCTTTAGCGACGGCACAGCATAGTGCCGCTTGCCGCGACTGGTGATGAAATCGATGATCTTCATGGCGGTCGGCGACGACGCGAACTCCGCCTTGGCGAATTCGATGTTCTCGCCAACGGTGCGGGAACGATCGAAGATCATCCTGTAAGCCTTGCGCAGCACAAGGATTTCGGACCTCGGCAGGCCGGAGCGCTTCAGGCCGATGATGTTGAGGCCGCGCAGGCTGGCGCGGTTGCCGACCGCGATTGCAAAGGGAATGACGTCGCCGACGATCGCCGAGCAGCCGCCCAGAAAGGCGTTGTCGCCGATACGGACGAACTGATGCACGGCGGTCAGGCCGCCGATATAGACGTTGTTGCCGACCTCGCAATGGCCGCCCAGCGTCGCGCCATTGGCGAAGGTCGCGTTGTTGCCGACGACGCAATCATGGGCAATGTGGGCGTAAGCAAGGAAATTGCCATTGTCGCCGACCGTCGTCTCACCCCGGCTGGAATCGGTGCCGAGATGCATGGTCACGCCTTCGCGGATCGTGCAGTTCTTGCCGATGACCAGCGTGGTGCGGCCGCCCTTGTGCTTGGTGTTCTGCGGCGGTGCGCCCAATGTCGCCATCGGATAGACCTTGGTCGAGGCGCCGATTGACGTCGCGCCCATCACCGAGACATGACTGACCAGCTCGACGCCATCGCCGATCACCGCATCGGCGCCGACGTGGCAGAACGGTCCGATGCGCACGCCTTGGCCGATTTGCGCGCCTTGCTCCACAACGGAGGAAGCATGGATGGATGTCTTGATTTTCATAAGCATTCGTTCGTCAGTCGCTGGTGACCATCATGGCTGAAATCTCAGCTTCGGCCGCCTTGGCGCCGTCGACCATGGCTTCACAAGCGAATTTGAGCAGGTTGCCGCGTTTCTTGATTTTCTTGACATGGATCTTCAACTGATCGCCGGGAACGACCGGTTTGCGGAATTTGGCGTTGTCGATGGTCAGGAAATAGACCAGCGACGGCTTCTCTGTGCCCAAGCTGCGGATGCAGATGGCGCCGGCCGTCTGCGCCATCGCCTCGACGATGAGTACACCCGGCATGACCGGCTGGTCGGGGAAATGGCCCTGAAAATGCGGCTCGTTTATGGTCACGTTCTTGATGCCGACGGCGGACTCGTCGCCGTCGATGTCGACGATGCGATCGATCATCAGGAACGGATAGCGGTGCGGCAGGAGCTTCATCAACCCCATGATGTCGACCGCTTCCAGCGTCGTCGACGCGATCATATCAGCCATTGCCTCCCTCGCCCTGTTTGCGGGTCCTGGCGAGCTTGCGCAGCATGGCTATCTCCCGCATGGCTTCCGCCATTGGTTGTGCCGGATAACCGCCCCAGATCTCGCCTGCAGGGACATTGCTCATAAATCCACTTCTGGCGGCAAGCTTGGCCCCAGACCCGATGGTCAGGTGATCCGCAAGCCCGACACCGCCGCCCATGGTGACATTGTCACCCACGACCACGGAACCCGAAATACCCGAAAGCCCGGCTATTATGCAATTGCGGCCGATGCGGACGTTATGGGCGATCTGCACGAGATTGTCGATCTTGGTGCCCTGGCCGATGATCGTGTCGGACATGGCGCCGCGATCGACGGTGGTGTTGGAGCCGATCTCGACGTCGTCCTGAATGACGACGCGGCCGATCTGCGGCACGCGTTCGGGCCCCTTGGCACCGCCGACGAAGCCAAAGCCATCCTGGCCGATCCTGGCACCGCCATGGATGATGACTCGGTTGCCGATCAAGGCGTACTGGATGCTGGCGCCCGGCCCGACATAGCCGTCGCGACCGATCTGGCAGGATTGTCCGATGACGGCGCTGGGCGCGATGACGGTACCGCTGCCGATCGAAGCCCCCGGCCCGATGACCGCGCCGGCCTCGATGACGGCACCGGATTCGACATGCGCGGTCGCATCGACATAAGCATGCGGCGAGACACCGGTTTCACTCGTCATCGGCCCCGGCGTCGCCGCCCTCGGAAACAGCAGGCGCCCGACAAACGCGAAGGCCTGTTGCGGACGCGGATGAACCAGAACGGCAACGCCGGCCGGCGCCTTGCCGGCAAATTCCGCCGGGCACAGCACCGCGGCCGCCCGCAATGACGGCATCAGCGCGGAATTACGCTTGCCGTCGACAAAGACGAGCGCATTCTCACCGCCCTCACTGGCCGGCGCGAGCGCCCCGATCGAAATATCGGAGTGGCCGGAATCGACGAGCAGCGAGCCGGTCAGATTCGCGACTTCGCCCGCCGTATACCGGCGTGATGGCGCGAAGAACACCGGATCGGTCATTCCAGAAGCTATATCCAGCTAGGTCGGAACATTTCTCCCGGACCTGAAAGACCCGGGAGCATCGTTAACCGCCGATCAGAAGCGGGTCGATATGCCGAAGTTGAATTCCTGCACGTCGTCGGACGCTTCCTTCTTGACCGGGATCGCATAGTCGATACGGATCGGGCCGAACGGCGACGCCCACATCAGGCCGACACCGACCGAAGCGCGCAGCTTCATGCCAACCGAAGTCTGGGTGGCGGTCGTGTCGATCTTGCTGCCATAGAGCGTTGCAGCGTCCGCGAATACAGCACCGCGCAGACCGAAGCTTTCCGGAATGACCGGCATCGGGAACTGTGCTTCAGCCGAGGCATTGAAATACGTCGTTCCACCGAGATGGTCGCCCGTAACACTGTCCGCCGGACCGATACCGCCATATTCGAAACCGCGGATCATGCGGTCAGTGCTCTGGAATTGATCAAAGATACGCAAACTGCCGTCGCCGCCATAGCCCTGGACATGACCTGCGCCAGCCGAGACGAGACCAACCAGATCGAATTGCTCCGAGAGCGTCTGATAGATGCTGCCGCGTCCAGTCACCTTCACATACTTGGCATCGCCGCCGACGCCGGCAAATTCGGCCGTCGTGGTGGCGTAGATACCTTCATGCGGGTTCTTCATATCGTCGATGGTGTTGTAGATCAGCCCCAAGCTGACCGACGACTTGAGCCACGGGCTTTGTTCGATGCCATCCAGGATAGCCGTCGAAACATCACATTTAAGGGGATCGTAAACGCCACCGGTCACGCAATCATCATCCAGCTTATATTTCTCTTGCGAGATGTTGTAAGCTAGCTGGGTCGAGATGCTGTCTGTGATCGGCAGGCCAAAGCGCACCGTCGCGCCCAAGGTATCGCTGTCGTAGTTGTCGTATTCCCTAGTCTGCTTGAAGATGTCGAAGCCGGCGGCGATGCGCCGTCCGAGGAAATAGGGTTCGGTGAAGGACAGGCTATAGTCGCGCGAATTCTTGCCGCCGCCTGCCGACAGCTTGATGAACTGGCCACGACCGAGGAAGTTGCGCTCGGTGATCGATCCTTCGACCGACGGACCGGACGTGTCGCCACCGGTCGAATAACCGGCGCCGACGGAGAATTCACCGGTCGACTTCTCGACCACGTCGACCACCAGCACGACCTGGTCGGGTTGCGAGCCCGGCACCGTCGAGATGTCGACTTTGTCAAAGTAATTGAGGGCTTCCAGGCGCTTCTTCGCACGCTGGATGAGCACCTGGTTGAAGGCGTCTCCTTCGCTGACGTCGAACTCGCGGCGAATGACATAGTCACGCGTGCGGTCGTTGCCACGGATCTCGATGCGCTCGATATAGGCCTTGGTACCCTGGTCGACCGTATAGACCACAGAAATGGTGTGGTTCTCGAAATTGCGGTCGCCGCGAGGCGTCACCTGCGCGAAGGCATAGCCGGAACCGGCCACCTTCTCGGTCAGCGCGATGATGGAATCCTCGACGTCCTTGGCGTTGTAGACGTCACCCTTTTGGGTCTCGACCACCGATTCCAGCGACTTGCTGTCGACTTCCGGGATCGTGCTTTCGACGCTGACGTCACCGAACGTGTAGCGGTCGCCTTCCTGGACGGTGATGGTGACCGTGTACTTGTTCGTCGCGCTGTCAAGCTCGCCGACAGCGGACACAACCTGGAAGTCGGCATAGCCGTGATTGTAGTAGAAGCGGCGCAGCAGCTCCTGGTCGGCGCGCAGCTTGTCGTCGTCATAGACGTCGTCGCGCAGGACGAAGGAGAGCCAGGACGAGCGCTTGGTATTGATCACATCCGACAGGCGGCGGCTCGAATAGGCGCTGTTGCCGACGAAATTGATCGCCGCGATCTGCGTACGGTCGCCTTCGGTAATGTTGAAGACCACGTTTACGCGGTTGTCGCCAAGCTGCATGACCTGGGTGGTCACGGTCACATCGTCGCGACCAATACGTTTGTAGGCAGCCTTGACCGATTCGACGTCGGCATCGAGCGTCGCCTGCGAGAACGTTCCGCGCGGCTTCAGCTGCACCGCGGCCGCAAGGGCGTTGTCCTTGAGCTTCTTGTTGTTCTGGAACAGCACCTGGTTGACGACCTGGTACTCGGCGACCTTGACCACCAGCGTCGAGCCGACCTGGTTGATCTGTACATCCGAGAACAGGCCGGTGCCGAACAGCGCCTTGACCGCACTGTCGATATCGGAGCTGGAGAAGGCCTTGCCCGGCTTGATGATGATGTAATTGCGGATGGTCTCAGCGTCGATACGCTGGTTGCCGCTCACTTCGACTCTGCTGACGACAGCGGCTTCGGCCGCCGATGTGGCAACGAACTGCACTGCGAGAGCGCCTGGCACGACAAGAGCCGCGGACAGGGTCACCGCGGAAGCGGCGCTCAGAAACTTGGATGCTGCCTTCATCGGGCTTAATAACCTTTTCTCGTAGTCCCCACGGCGAGAAAACCGGACGTGCGGTAATTTCTCCTACCGTATTAACCGGATTTTCCCTACACGCAAGGCTTCTGGTTAATTTGTATTTACTTAACCCTGCGGCGTGGCTTTCGCGTCACTCATATCCCCGTGCATGGTAAACGGCGTCTCAACATCGCCCATGCAGAAGCCAAATTTCTTCATGATTTCAGCACCCAAACAGATCGTTCCAGAAAACGAACCCCATGAAGCACAGCACCAGAAGCAACCCGGCCCGATAGCCCATTTCCATCATCCGTTCCGACACCGGACGGCGAATGACGGCCTCCACCCCGTAGAACAACAGATGGCCGCCGTCGAGGGGGGGAATCGGCAAAAGGTTCAGAATCCCGATGCCAACCGACAGCAGTGCAACCAGCTGTACGAGCCATTCGAATCCCAATTTCGCCGCCTTGCCGGCCATGTCGGCGATCTTCACCGGGCCGCCCAACTGGCATTTGTCTTCCCGCCCGACGACAAAGCGCTGGAGGAACTGACCTGTGCGCTGGATAACGTGTCCGGTTTCCTCGACTGCCGCTGCAACCGCCCCGACGGGCGTGTAGGTGACGAGCCGCGGCTGGCCGAGTTCCTTGTTGTTGACGACGCCGATCACGGCGACCTTGACCTTGTTGCCGAGCGCGTCTTCCTGTTCCATCAGCCGCGGCGCCGCGGTCACCGTGACCTCCTTGCCGTCGCGCAGCATGACGAAGGTGATGATATCGTCGGCACGGCCCGAGACCAGGCGCTGGACGTCGCCGAAGGTTTCGACCTTGTTGCCGTCGACGCTGACGAATCGGTCGCCGGGCAGGATGCCGGCCTTCGCCGCCGGGCTGTCGGCCGTCACCTCGGCCACCATGGGCTCGGCGACATAACGGCCATAGGCGGTGAACAGCACGGCAAAGACGACGATCGTCAGCAGGAAATTGAACAGCGGACCGGCCACCACGGTCGCCGCGCGCTTCCAGATCGGCTGCGTGTGAAAGGCGACCTTGCGCTCCTCCTCCGTTAGCGTTTCGAGTTCTTCCGACGTGGGCTGGCTCGAGGTGGCGTTCATGTCGCCGACGAATTTGACATAGCCGCCAAGCGGTATCGCGCACAGTTTCCAACGCGTGCCGTGGCTGTCATTGAAGCCGAACAGTTCCGGGCCGAAGCCGATCGAGAACGCCCTGACGCCGATGCCGCACCAGCGCCCGACAAGGTAATGGCCCATTTCATGGACGAACACGACCACGGTCAGCACGAAGAGGAACGGCACCAGCGTGCCGAGGACAAAGCCTTCTGTGCTGAAAAGCGCGTGAAGAATCTCGTTCAAGACAAACCCTCAAATTCTTCCACGGCGCGGAGTGTGCCGTGACTGTGACACCAATCCGGGCGAATCCAAGGCGCGCCGCGCATCGGACCTGAAATGACACCACTCAAACGGGAAACAGGCCCTGCGCCGGATGATCGGCGGTCGCCGAAATCCAGCCAATGACGTATAGGGCGAAAGCCGCCGCGACAAGCCCGTCGACACGATCCATGACGCCGCCATGGCCCGGGATCAGCGCACCCGAATCCTTGCGGCCGTGGCGGCGTTTGACCCAGGATTCAAACAGGTCGCCAGCCTGTGAGACAATCGACAGCACGAGCGCCACCAGACCGAGCAATGCCAGATTGCCGACACCGGCGGCGGCGGCGAGGATCAGCCCCGCGACAATGCCGCCCACAGCGCCGCCGAGCGCGCCGCTGCGTGTCTTGCCGGGCGAGATCGACGGGGCCAGCTTCGGGCCTCCAACCGCACGACCAACGAAATACGCAAAAATATCGGTGGCCCAGACGACCGCGAACAGGAACAGGATGGCGATGAGGCCTGAACGGTCGCCATCGCGCAGCAAGGCGAGCGACAAGCCTGAAACGGCGGCATAGGCAAGACCGCTCGCATCCCATTGCCCGGCCTTGCGAACCGAGGCGGCGATCGCCGTTGCGGCAACCATGACCACCACAAGCGGCAGCAGCCAGGATGCGGCAAGACCGCCAATCAGGGCGCCAATGAAGACAACCATCAGCGCCTCCGGCAGGAAACCCAGACTCGTGGCCCCGGCCGGACGCGACATACGGGTCCATTCGTAGAAGATCACCACAGCCATCACGGCGCACAGCAAGCGGAACGGCAGACCGCCGAGCCAGGTCAAGCCAAGGGTGATGATGGCAAGCACGATCGCCGAAATGACGCGCAGCCGGAGATTGCTCATCCCGCGGCCGGTCGCGAAGCGACGTCCTGGGCCCCAAGTCCGCCGAAACGGCGTTCGCGGCTGGCAAATTCGCGCAAGGCCTCGGCAAGGTGCTCGCGGCTGAAGTCGGGCCAGTAGCAAGGCAGGAAGACGAGCTCGCTATAGGCGGCCTGCCACAGAAGGAAGTTCGACAGCCGCAGTTCGCCGCTGGTGCGGATGACCAGTTCCGGGTCGGGAATGCCATGCGTGTCGAGAGCTGCGGCAAAGCTTTCGGCTGATATCGCCTCGCTGTCGAGATCGCCACGCGCCACGGCTGCGGCAAGCTTGCGCGCCGTGCGCACGATCTCGTCGCGGCCGCCATAGTTGAAGGCGATCACCAGCGTCAGTGATTCATTTCCGGCAGTCAGCGATTCGGCCTCGTCGAGCAGCCCCCTGATGTCGGGCTGCAGCCCTGCCCTGTCGCCGATGATCCTGACCCGCACGCCACTCTGGTGCAATTCGGCCAGATCACGGCGGATGAACATTTTCAAGAGGCCCATCAGGTCGCTGACCTCGGACTTCGGCCGCGACCAGTTCTCCGACGAGAAAGCATAGACGGTCAGGTAGGAGATACCGAGCCCGGGTGCGGCTCGCACCGTCTTGCGCAGCGCCTCGACACCGGCACGATGGCCAGCAAGACGAGGCATGCCGCGCGCCTTGGCCCAGCGTCCATTTCCGTCCATGATGATCGCGACATGCGCGGGCGTTGTCATGTTCTCGCTTTCGGGTCAGCCTATGGCCAAGACCCTAAACCTGCATGATTTCAGCTTCCTTATCGGAAAGCAGGTGGTCGATGGTGCTGATCGTCTCGTCGGTAAGTTTCTGGACCTGGTCGGAGCGCTTGCGCTGATCGTCTTCGCTGATGTCACCGTCCTTCTCCGCCTTCTTCAGAAAGTCCATGCCGTCGCGGCGCACATGGCGCGCGGCGACCCGGGCGTTCTCGGCATAGGTGTGAGAGATCTTGACCAGTTCCTTGCGGCGCTGTTCGTTGAGTTCGGGCAGTGGGATCCTGAGGTTCGTGCCGTCGACGATCGGGTTGAAACCCAGATTGGATTCGCGGATCGCGCGGGCGACCGCGCCGACCATCGACTTGTCCCAGACCGATACCGAGATCATGCGCGGCTCCGGCACCGAGACGTTGGCGACCTGATTGATCGGCATGGTGGTGCCATAGGCCTGCACCTGGATCGCGTCGAGCAGGTTGCTGGAGGCGCGACCGGTCCGCAGCGAGGCCAGATCATGCTTGAACGCGGCGATCGCTCCATCCATGCGCCGCTTGAGATCGTCGTACTCACCACTCATCCTAGTCTCCTCGATCCGTCTGACGCGGGTTCACTGCTTCGGGGCCGTATTCGAGCCTGATTTTCGAAACCGGCTTCCCCTTTTTCGGGATCAGGCCCCGGATCAATCGTCCGCGACGACCGTGCAGCGGCCGCCGCCCCTTAGAATATCGCCGAAACCACCTTTTTCGTGGATCGAATAGACGATTATCGGAATGTTGTTTTCGCGCGCAAGTGCAATCGCTGCCGTATCCATGATGGAAAGGCCGCGATTTATGACTTCGCCATGACTGATGCGCTCGAAACGTGTCGCATTTGGGTCTTTCTTCGGGTCCGCCGAGTAGACGCCGTCGACCTGAGTGCCCTTGAACAGCGCGTCGGCGCCGATTTCAGCCGCGCGAAGGGCGGCGGCCGAATCAGTGGTGAAGAACGGATTGCCGGTGCCGCCGGCAAAGATCACCACCTTGCCCTGGTTCATGTAGGCGGTCGCCTGGCGCTGCGAAAAACTTTCGCAAAGCTCGGGCATGGCGATCGCCGAAAGCACCACGGCGTCGACACCGATCTTGTTCAGCGATGTGCGCAGCGCCAGCGAATTGATCACCGTGGCAAGCATGCCCATGTGGTCGCCGGTAACGCGATCACCGCCCTTGGAGGCAACGGCCACGCCGCGAAAGATGTTGCCGCCGCCGATGACCACGCCGACCTCGATGCCCAGTGCGCGAGCCTCGGCGATATCGGCGGCGATGCGATCCACCACTGAAACGTCGATGCCGAAATGCTGTTCGCCCATCAGTGCTTCGCCCGACGCTTTCAGCAAGACACGTCGGTAGAGGGGCTTCACCGTCATCTGGTCCTCGTCATTTGCATGTGGCGCGTTCCGGTGGCCACCAACTCACGCAGGCGCCACCCCGAAACAATGGCGTTCCGATACACGAAGGGGGCCCCCGGGGCGGCCCGCCCCCCCCCCCCCCCCCCCACCCCCCCCCCCCACCCCCCCCCCTGCCCCCCCCCCCCGCCCCGCCCCCCCCCCCCCCCCCCCCCCCCCCGACCCGGAATTCTCTCGCCTTTTGTCAACTCACGCCGGCAAACGCGCCTTCCATGAGCAGGTCCGGGAAGTAGCCCGCCGGCTTGTCGCCGACCGCCTGGCCCCCGGTGAGGCCGCCCTGGATTTCCGGGCCGAAGAACGAATACGGGAACGGCGTGACCGGCTGGCTGACCGCGTCGAGCCTTGCCAGAAGCTCCTGGGGAATCTCGAAATCGAGCGCGCCGAGATTGTCCTTGAGCTGATCGAGCCTCGTCGCACCGATGATCGCCGAAGCGACACCCGGCCGTGTTGCCGCCCAGTTCAAGGCGATTTGGGCCATGCCGCGGCCAAGCTCACCGGCAATTTTTTCCAGTTCGGCAACGATTGCCCAGTTGCGGTCGGTGAATTTCTGGAAGCCGGGATTGGTCGAACCGCGCATCGTCTCCAGTCGCCCGCCCGCCTTGCTGATTGCATCTGAACGATATTTGCCGCTCAGCAGGCCGCTGGCCAGCGGGCTCCAGACCATGATGCCGGCGCCGTAGCGCGTGCCGAACGGCACGAATTCATGCTCGATGTTGCGCTCGGCCAGCGAATATTCGAGCTGCAGCGCCGAAACCGGCTCATAGCCGCGCTGTTCGGCCACGGACTGCGCACGGCTTGCGTACCAGGCGGGGACGTCGGAGAGGCCGACGTGGCGGATCTTTCCGGCGCGCACCAGATCGTCCAGCGTCCGCATCACCTCTTCCGGCGATGTCAGCCTGTCCCACGCATGCAGGATGTAGAGGTCGATGTAGTCGGTGCCGAGCCGTTTCAGTGAGCCCTCGACGGCGCGGATGATGTTCTTGCGGCCATTGCCGCCTGCATTCGGATTGCCCTGCTCCAGATTCATGCTGAACTTGGTGCTGATCACCGCTTTGTCGCGCAGGCCGCGCTCGGCGATGAATTCGCCAAGCCAGGTCTCTGAGGTGCCGCCGGTATAGGCGTCGGCCGTATCGAAGAAATTGCCGCCTGCCTCGACATAGGCATCGACCAGGGCGCGTGCCGTCTCCTTATCGGCGCCCCAGCCCCACTCGGTGCCGAAGGTCATGGTTCCCAGTGCCAACCGGGTGACACGCAGCCCGCTGTTGCCAAGGGTGTAGTAGGACATGGTCATGATGTCGTTTCCGATCCTGTTCCAGAATTCAATGCCGGTCCTGTCCTGGGGTCGTCTTGACCCACGGGTTGCCGCGCTCATGCGTCATGCGGAACGTGAAGCCGTCCACCATCCAGGCGGCTCCTGAACGGGTCAGGTGGTGTTCGTAGGTGCCCCAGACCTCCCAGAGCGGGTCGCCATTGCCTTCCATGCGGTTCCAGGCGTAGCCGTTGGACAAGACAGTCGCGGCACCGGCGTCGATGGTGACCTGGTGATTGGTGCGCAGATGCAGGCTGGTCTTGCTGCCCTTCAGATTCGCTGCCCAGGTCCCGATCAGCTCGTCTGAAGCGATGGTGGCCGCAGGCTGTCCGCTCAGGCTGCTGAAGTCGACGGTGACGCGGTCGGCGAAGTAACTGCGGGCGAGCCGCCAATCCTGGGCATCGACGGCGCGATCGATGGCATCGGCGATGCGGATGACGGCGCGCTCATCAGCGAGCGTCATTTCGCGGGACGGCTCGGCTCCGCCGGCATCGATCGGCGCCAGCGCCATACCCGCCGCGAAGGTGGCATACTTCAATGCGTTCATGTCTTTTCTCCTTTGCGTCGGCCCGCCGCCGATCTGTTGGCCGCAATGTGGGCCAGCCCGGTGACATCGATAAGATTGCATTATTCGCATGGACTGTGCGAGATCATGCATGAATGGACCGCGACCTGCTCAGCCACCTTCCTGTTATCGTCGCCGTGGCGCGGCGCGGCGGCTTTGCGTCCGCGGCGGCAGAGCTTGGCATGAGCCCTTCGGCGGTCAGCCATGCGGTCAGGCTCGTGGAGGAGCGCATCGGTCAACCACTGTTCGCCCGCACGACGCGCAGCGTGTCGCTGACCGAGGCCGGTCAGGCGCTTGTCGCAACGGCCGAGCCCGCGCTGCAGGACATCGCGGAACGGATGGAGCGCATTCGCGGCATCAAGGGTCGCCCGGCTGGACTGCTCAGGATCAATGTTTCGCACGTAGCGGTCCCGATGGCGGTGACGCCTGTCGTGACGGCCATGGCGGAGCGCTATCCGGATGTGACGGTGGAAATCTTTGCCAACGAAGGATTGGTCGATATCGTCGGCGAAGGCTTTGACGCCGGCATCAGGCTTGGCGAAATGATCGCGCAGGACATGATCGCGATCCGGATGACACCGCCATTCCGGGTGATCATCGTCGCTTCGCCGGCCTATATCGGCCGGCGTGGCCGCCCACGCAGCCTGGCCGATCTCGCCGCCCACAATTGCATCGGCTACCGCCTGGTGCGATCCGGCGCGATCTATCGCTGGGATTTGACGGAGGACGGCAAAGACGTGGCCGTGGAAACGCGCGGCACCGCGGTCGTCACCGATTCCCTTGCCGCGATCGACCTGGCGCTGTCGGGGATGGGACTGGCCTATGTGTTCGAGCCGCTGGTGCGCGCCGACCTGGCCGCTGGTCGCCTCGTTCAGGTTCTGCCGCAGTCGGCAATCGAGGAGCCGGGCCTGTTTCTCTACTTTCCGCGCCGGGCGGCAATGGCGCCGAAGCTGCGCGCCTTCGTCGACGTCGCACAAGAAATCGGCCGGACACCCTCGCGGGCGCCCGGCCGAATTGTCTGAGCCGAAAAGCCGGCTGGCGGCTTACTTCTTGACCGCAGCCGCGACTTCCGCCGCGAAATCGGTCTCTTCCTTCTCGATGCCCTCGCCCAGCGCAAAGCGCAGATAAGCCGTGATCTTGGCCGGCGCGCCGATGTCCTTCTCGGCATCCTTGAGTGCCTTCTCGACGGTGATGTCGGGATTGAGCACGAAGGCCTGCTTCAGCAGCACGACTTCCTCGTAGAACTTGCGAAGACGGCCTTCGACCATCTTCTCGATGATCGCTTCCGGCTTGCCGGACTGGCGTGCCTGGTCGGAGAAGATCGCCTTCTCGCGCTCGATAGCCGCCGGGTCGAGTTCTTCGGTGGTCAGCGCCATCGGGCTGGTGGCCGCGACATGCATGGCGACCTGACGGGCAAACGCATTGGCCGCATGCTCGTTGCCCGTGGTCTCGATGGCGACCAGAACGCCGAGCTTGCCGAGACCATCGGCAACCGCGTTGTGGACGTAGGTCGCGACGGCGCCGTGCGGAACGGTCAGCTTGGCAGAGCGGCGGAAGCCCATGTTTTCGCCAATGGTGCCGACAGCGTCCTTGATGGTGTCGGCAACCGACTTGTCCGAACCCGGATACTTTGCGGCAGCCACAGCCTCTGTCGTGCCATAGGCCAGAGCAACCTTGGCTACATTGGAGACGATCTCCTGGAACGCGGCATTGCGGGCAACGAAGTCGGTCTCGGAATTGACTTCTACGACGGCCGCTTCGCGAACGCCGGAATCAACGCCGATCAGGCCTTCAGCCGCGGTACGCCCGGCCTTCTTGTCGGCCTTGGAAATACCCTTCTTGCGCAGCCAGTCGACGGCCTCTTCCATGTTGCCGTTGGTCTCGGTCAACGCCGCCTTGCAATCCATCATGCCCGCGCCGGTCAAGTCGCGGAGTTCTTTGACCTGTGCAGCCGAAATGCTCATTGTCGCCTCTTTGTCTAGAATGCACCGACGCACCATCGGTATTCGATGGTGCGTCTGTTTAGCGTGCCAAAATATGAGAAAGATGAAGGCCGCAACCGGCCTTCGCTTATCAAGCTTCGGGGGCTTCCGACGCCGGAGCCGGGGCCGGCTCGAGCGCCGGCTCGACCGGGGCTTCGACCGAAGCGCCGATGTCGACGCCGAGCGCGCCTTGTTGGCGAGCGATGCCGTCGATGGCAGCCTTGGCGATCAGGTCGCAATAAAGCTGGATGGCGCGGGCCGCGTCGTCATTGCCGGGGATCGGGAAGTCGATCTTGTCCGGATCGCAGTTCGAATCGATGATGGCGACGACCGGGATGCCGAGACGCTTGGCCTCGAGGATGGCGATCGCTTCCTTGTTGGTGTCGATGACGAACATCAGGTCGGGCGTCGAGCCCATGTCCTTGATGCCGCCCAACGCCTTGTCGAGCTTCTCGCGCTCGCGGTCGAGGTTGAGGCGCTCTTTCTTGGTCAACCCTTGCGCCTCGCCGGCCAGCATCTCGTCGAGCTTGCGCAGGCGCTGGATCGAGTTCGAGATCGTCTTCCAGTTGGTCAGCATGCCGCCGAGCCAACGCGAATTGACATAGTACTGGGCCGAACGCTGTGCCGCATCGGCGACGATGTCGGACGCCTGGCGCTTGGTGCCGACGAACAGCACGCGGCCGCCCTTGGCGACAGTGTCGGAAACCTGCTTCAGCGCCTGGTGCAGCAAAGGCACCGTCTGCGAGAGGTCGATGATGTGGATGTTGTTGCGGGCGCCATAGATGTAAGGCGCCATCTTCGGGTTCCAGCGATGGGTCTGGTGGCCGAAGTGAATGCCAGCTTCTAAAAGCTGGCGCATGCTGAAATCAGGCAGTGCCATTCAAAGTTCCTTTCCGGTTAGCCTCCACGGACACAGGCATTTTTGGACTTTGTCCTCGAACGCCACCGGAGGTTTCAGCCGGATTTCTCCCGGGCAGACACCAAAGTCCGTGTGTGGAATGAGCGCGCATATAGAGGGGATGCGCGACAAACGCAAGCGCCGCGGGATCCTTGGTGCGGCGTGCGACGATCCGCGCCTGCCGTCAGCGCTTGGCCTTGCCGTTCGGCACCCGCACCCGCCGGAAGACCGCGACGATCTCCTCGCGGCTGCATTCGATAGCGCCGAGCCGCACCGCACGGTCGCGCTCGAAGCCGGTTATGTCATAGTGCGGCGCCGATGTCTTGGGCGGCCCCTGATATGATGAACGCTTGATCGCCAGCTTTGCGGCGAAGCGATGCAGTTCGTCGGTGTCGTCAGCCAACAGATGGCACCAGCGATGGCCGGCCCAGTTCCAGATCGCTGCGTCGACATAGACTGCCATGAAGCTCGCTGTCTGCCTTCCATCCTTCACGACAGTCGGCCACATGGCCCGTCCGTCCGTCAGTGACGATAGAATGGATTCGGATAGAAAATGAAGCTGCCTTTGGCCGCAAGCTCGGTCACCGTGCTGGTGACGGTTTCCTGCATACGACGGTGCAGCTCGGCAACCGCATCGTCGATCGAGCCCGGATATTCATGCAAGCCGAGTGGATCGGGCACCCGGATATGGGCGCAACGCGGTCCGGCCGGCTGCGGAATGAACCGGTTGATCGTGTCACGCAGTCCGCCCCGGCAATAGTCGTTGCGGATCCGCTTCAGATGTTCGGCGATCTCCTCCTGGGTGATGTGCGGGTTGGCCGAAGCCCAGGGCCCGACGCGTTGCAGCCTTTGAATCGTGTCGGCGAGCGCACGGACCTGCTTTTGCCCTTCCGCGTCGCCGGTGTTTTCGCGCTGCCAGCGACGCGCCCGCCGCAGAAGCTCGATGGTGTCGGTGATGGCAGCGTCGGGTGAGATGCTTTCGCCGAGCCGGCGGCCGAGTTCTGTGACCAACGCCTTCTGGCGTTCGGCATATGTCGCGCCTTCGTCGGACGGCATGCCGCAGGCGGCTTCATCGCGGGTCAGCAGCGTCGAACATATATGGTGGATGCGCTGCGGAAGCGTGTCGGTCGCCTGGCGTTCTATTTTCAGGCTTTTCTCGACATAGGCGCATTCCTTCGCCAGCGCCGCTTCGACATTCCTGGTGAAGGCAAGCTTCCAGATTACGGGGGCGATCCAGACCTTGAAATCGGGGGCCGTGGCCCGACCCAGCCTGAGAGCCTCAAGCCCCATCTCGACAGCACCCGGCAGCAACGGCGCAACGACATTGGCGTGCCAGCCGACGCCGCCTTCGGGATGCAGCAGCACGCCATGGCCTTTCAAGGCCCAGGCGACGGAGTGTTCCTTGGCTGCCCCGCTGTTGCCGGGAATCTGGGCGATCAGATTATTGGCCAGCCAGAATTTCTGCATCATTCTGCCAAGACCGTTGACGACGCCGTTCGTCGCCCACGACGCAGTGAGCGGGCTGACCTGCGACACGATCTCCTTGTCGATCATCCAGTCGGTGAAGAACTCGGGATGATTGGGCGTGATGAAGCTCGCCTTCCCCGCCCCGCAGCTTGCCCTCAGCCGCTCAAGGTCGGTGTCGGGAAAGTCGATATGGCGGACATTGGCGACGCCGCGCAAACCGGCCAGGCGGTTGAACGGCAAGATATCGCGAAATCCGGGAATGCCGCGCAGCATGACGATCCGGTTGACGGATGTCATGGCCCTGATCAGTACCGGGTTAGGTCTCGGCGCAACGAAGACATCGATCTTGCTCAAGCTGCTCCCCCATTGCGCCTGGACGCTGGGGACAAGGTTGAGAGACGATTGCGGCACGTTCAAGTCGTTCGCCACGACCACGGCGTGTCGTGGTTAATCAACTGGCCAGATGAAACACTATTTGGCCGGGCAGGCTTTCGTCTGGTCGAACAGCGACAGATTGACCAGCTTGCCGGTCATCGAGAAGTCGCCATAGTCCATGGTAAGGTCGCGGGTGATGCCGTTGTCATGCAGCTTGAAGCTGATGCGGTATTCCGGCACCTCTTCGCCTGTCTTGCCGGTGTCGTCGAAATAGGCGATGTCGACCGGCCAGTATTTGTCGGTGGCGAGCTTCGCCAGTGCCGGAGCCTCCGGATCGGCCTTGTCGGTGTCGGTTTTCTTGCCGACAACGACGGTGGTGGTCATCACCTTGTTGGCATCTTCGGAGCCGTCGAACAGGTTGGTTTCGTAGAAATTCTCGCCTTTTTCGGCCTTGCCGATCAGTTCGACCAGATGCTGGGTCGGAAACTGGGTCGTGGCCAGTTCGACGCTGTTCTTTTCCGGCTTGTCGATATCGACCTTCAGGCCCTTCGTTCCTTTCGTGGCGATGCCCTTGACCTCCTTGTCGAGGTTCTGGTCGACAAAGGACTTCGTCACGAATGAAAAGGTCTTGCCTTCCGCATCCTCGAACGTGGTCGTCTGCTGATCGGTCAGCCTGGTGTTGTCAGCGGTCACGATCTGGGTGACGAAGCGGAATTTCACCGTATAACCTTCGCAGGCCGAGCCGTTGAACTCATAGACCATGCGGCCGGATATGCCCGTGATGCCGGACTGATCGGAAGCCTTTTTCAGGGTAAGGTCGTAAACGGCGCGGTGGGCCTGCAGCGCCGGCGCGGCGAAGGCTGGGCCGATCGAGAAGACCCCCGACAGCAGGACGGCATGGAATGCAAGGCGCGCTGCGCGCATGAGGTACTCCGATCGTCGCGGCTGATGGCAAGCCGCAGGGAAAGATGGTCCAGCTTAAAAAAAGTCATGGCGGAAGCGAGGCAAAAATAGCAATTTCGGCCCGGCCGGCACGGCGTCACCAAGCAATAGGGAAATACCATGAGTGAAACAATCGAAAAGCGGCTAAGCGACCTGGGCGTGACGCTTCCTGTCGCCGCCGCGCCCGCTGCCAACTACGTACCCTATTGCAGGACCGGCAATTTGCTGTTCACCGCCGGGCAATTGCCGCTCAAGGACGGCAAGCTGCAGGCGAGCGGGCTGCACGGCCGCGACGTCGACACGGCAGGCGGCAAAGAGGCGGCAAAATACTGCGCGATCAACATCCTGGCGCAGGCCAAGGCAGCGCTCGGCAACCTCGAGAAGATCCGCCGGTTGGTGAAGATCACCGTTTTCGTGGCTTCGACGCCTGAGTTTGTCGAGCAGCATCTGGTTGCCAACGGCGCCTCCGATTTCCTGGTCGCGGCGCTTGGCGAGCGCGGCAAGCATGCCCGTTCCGCCGTCGGCACGGCCTGCCTGCCGCTTAATGCCGCAGTGGAAATCGAAGCCATCTTTGAAGTCGAATGAGCCAGGGGACAGATATGACTGACCTATCCTGGCTGACCGCCCGGCCCGTCGCCCATCGCGGCTTCCATGACATGAACAAGACGCGCTGGGAAAACACGCTTTCCGCCTTCGCGGCGGCGGCCGAGCGCGGCTATGCCATCGAATGCGACGTGCACCTGTCGTCCGACCGCATTCCGGTCATCATCCATGACGGCGATCTCAAGCGCCTGACCGGCCAGGACGGCTTCGTCTGGCAGCGCACAGCGGCGGAACTGGCGGCGCTCAAGATCGGTGGCACGGCGGACAATGTGCCGACGCTTCAGGAAGCGCTCGACCTGATCGACGGGCGCGTGCCACTGGTCGTCGAGCTGAAGGGCGTACCCGGCTATGACGAAGGCCTGGTGGCAAGCGTCGGCAAGATGCTCAAGCGCTACAAGGGCAAAGCCGCGATCATGTCGTTCGACCACTGGCTGGTCCGCGATTTCCCGAAACACGCGCCGGGCATTCCGGGCGGACTGACCGCCTACGGCAAAGACGTCAGGCTGATCGAGGCGCATTTCGCCATGCTGGCGCACGAGATCGTCTTCACCTCCTATGCCGCCGGCGACCTGCCGAACGAGTTCGTCAGCTTCGTGCGTGAAAAGCTGAAAATGCCTGTCATCACTTGGACCGTGCAGGACCAGCCGGCTGTCGACCTGACCTTCAGATATGCCGACCAGATGACATTCGAGGGGTTCGAACCCGATCTTGTCAAAGTCGCCTGAGTGTCTGAAACGTGACTTGTACCAAGCTGGACGGAGCTTAAATAAGCCTCATGGATCAAGGCGACGAGGGCGATGGCCAGACAGCAAATGCGGACTATTCGATCCGCGTCGCCGCTGGCATCGGCGCTTTCACCCCAGAGGAATGGAATAGCTTTGCCGGAACTGTGCGCGGCGATGCAGAAACCAATTACAATCCTTTGGTTTCCTTCGCTTTTCTGAGCGCGCTTGAGGATTCCGGATGCGCCGTGCGGCGCACCGGTTGGCAGGGCCACCATCTCAGGCTGGAGGATGGGCAAGGCAGATTGCTGGGCGCGGTGCCCTGCTATCTCAAATCGCACAGCCAGGGCGAATATGTGTTCGACCATGGCTGGTCGGATGCGTTCGAGCGCGCCGGTGGCCGCTACTATCCCAAACTGCAAAGTGCTGTGCCATTTTCCCCGGTCACCGGCCCTCGCCTGCTGGTCACCAAGGGTGAGGACAGCGCCACGGTGAAGGCTGGTCTCGCGGCCGGTCTGAAGGCGGTCACGCAAAAACTCGGTGTCTCTTCCGCGCATGTCACCTTCGCGCAAGAGAGCGACGTGGAAGTGCTGGAAGCGGCAGGTTTCCTGCACCGCACCGACCAGCAATTCCATTTCTTCAACGAAGGCTTTTCGACCTATGACGACTTCCTCGCCACCCTTGCCTCACGCAAGCGAAAGGCGATGAAGAAGGAAAGGCGCGAAGCGCTTGCCGATGGCATTTCGATCGATCGGCTGACCGGCAAGGACATCACCGAGAAGGCCTGGGACGATTTTTATGCCTTCTACATGGACACCGGCAGCCGCAAATGGGGCCGGCCCTATCTCAACCGCCAGTTCTTCTCGCTGATCGGCGAACGCATGGCCGACGATATCCTGCTGGTGATGGCGAGGCGCAACGGGCGCTACATTGCCGGGGCCATCAATTTCATCGGCTTCGACGCACTATATGGCCGCAACTGGGGCTGCATCGAGGACCATCCCTTCCTGCATTTCGAGGTTTGCTACCATCAGGCGATCGACTTCGCCATCGAACGCAAGCTGAAGGTGGTCGAGGCAGGCGCGCAAGGCGAGCACAAGCTGGCGCGCGGCTACCGGCCGGTGACCATGCATTCCGCGCACTACATCGCTCATCCCGGCCTGCGCAACGCCGTTGCCGATTATCTCAGGCGCGAACGCCACGAGGTGGAGCGGATGAGCGAATATCTCGAAGGGCACACCCCGTTCCGCAAGGATCTGGAGGAATAGCAACAGGTTGCCCTGATGGGCAGGGTCGACGATCGTCTTGCCGACTTTCGACGGCTTCGTTACACGAAAGTCACAATCCGGAGCATTGCCATGGCTGAAACCGCCTATGACACCGACAACATTTTCGCGAGAATCCTGCGCGGCGAAATTCCCTCGCACCGCGTCTACGAGGACGATGCGTTCATAGCCTTCATGGATGTGATGCCGCAGGGGCCAGGCCATACGCTCGTGGTGCCGAAGGTACCGTCGCGCAACCTGCTTGACGCCGATCCGTCGATTTTCGGTCCGCTTTTCACGGTCGTTCAGAAGCTAGCGCAGGCGGTAAAAAAGGCCTTCAGCGCCGACGGCGTCACCGTCATGCAGTTCAATGAGCCGGCCTCGGGACAGACCGTGTACCATCTGCATGTGCATGTGATCCCGCGCTTCGACGGCGTCCCGCTGAAGCCGCACACCGGCGAGATGGAGAAGCCGGAGGTGTTAGTCGAAAACGCCGAAAAGATACGAGCGGCACTGCAAGGCTGACGCCGCAATCGCCGACAAACTGGAAACAGCTTTAACCGGCCGAGGGTTGAGCCCGTTGCTCGATGGCACTCGGCCGAGCGACGCCTTGCTCCAGCCGCAGGCGGATCGTATCCGCGCATTGCACAGGGCTCAAAAGCGAGGTGTCGACTTCCAGATCGTATTTGCCTGGCCGGTGGACCTCTTCCTGCCATAGACGCACGGGCAATGGCACGGGATCGTCGGGCGAACCGGTCAGATATCCCTTGTCGGCCGCGCTGACGGCACGCCTTTCCATGATGATTTCGATCGGGCAGCGAACACCGACAAGCAGCACCGGCAGGCCGGCGAGACGGCGAGCGCAATCGGCCAGGATGTGGAGCGGTTTCGAATAGGCATCGTGATGGCCGACATCCGCAACGACATTCAGTTCCAACCGGCTATGAGCGGCTATCGATTCGTAGAGCGCGGCGTACAATCCGGGCACGAAGGCCTCAAGGTCCGGACGCTCGCCGCCAGGCCGCAATCCTATCCCAGGCCGATAGCGTGGCGGCGTGGCCTGCTCGTAGACGTCGACACCGAGATTGAGCCAGACACCGTCGAAGCTCTCCTGAATAGCTCTCGCGATGCTTGATTTTCCCGATCGCGGCGCGCCGTTCAGGATAATGATCTGCCCGGCCATGCATCCTCCCGCTCCAATGAAAAAAGCCCCGTTTCCGGGGCTTTTTCGACTTACGTCAAGGTCAGTTCTTTCGGGGCAGTTGCGGCACGAGGCTGCGCTTGCCGCCGTCCTTGCCCTTGGCTTCGGGCTTCTGCGCCACCAGCTTCTTGGCTGCGGGCTTCTTCGCCACGGCCTTTCTGGGCTTCGGCGTTTCTTCCGGCTCTTCCTTCTTCGGCTTCACCGGCGCCTCGTCGGCGAGCGATTCGAGCTTCAGGCCGGTTTCGCCGGTTTCCTTCTTCTCGACGGTGACCCGCACCGTACCGCCCTTCTTGAGCTTGCCGAACAGCACCTCGTCGGCCAGCGGCTTCTTGATGTGCTCCTGGATCACCCGGCCGAGCGGCCGCGCTCCCATGCGCTCATCATAGCCCTTGTCGGCGAGCCAGGCGATCGCATCTGACGACAGGTCGAAGGTGACGCCACGCTCGGAAAGCTGGGCTTCGAGCTGCATGACGAACTTCTGCACCACCTGATGGATGACCGGCACCGGCAGCGAGCCGAACGGGATGATCGCATCGAGACGGTTGCGGAATTCCGGCGTGAACAGCCGGTTGATCGCCTCGACATCGTCGCCTTCGCGCTTGGTCGAGCCGAAGCCGATCGCCGCGCGCTGCGCATCCGACGCACCCGCATTGGTGGTCATGATCAGGATCACATTGCGGAAGTCGATCTGCTTGCCGTTGTGGTCCGTCAGCTTGCCGTGGTCCATCACCTGCAACAGGATGTTGAACAGGTCCGGATGCGCCTTCTCGACTTCGTCCAGCAACAGCACGCAATGCGGATGCTGGTCGACGCCGTCGGTCAAAAGACCGCCCTGGTCGAAGCCGACATAGCCGGGAGGGGCGCCGATCAGCCGTGAAACGGTGTGGCGTTCCATGTATTCCGACATGTCGAAGCGGATCAGCTCGACGCCGAGCGAGGCGGCCAACTGCTTGGCCACTTCGGTCTTGCCGACGCCGGTCGGTCCGGAGAACAGGTAGGAGCCGATCGGCTTTTCCGGTTCGCGCAGGCCGGCCCGTGCGAGCTTGATGGCCGAGGTCAGCGCGGTAATCGCGGTGTCCTGACCATAGACGACGCGCTTCAGCTCGATATCGAGGCCTTGCAGCACCTTCTCGTCGTCGGCCGAAACCGTCTTCGGCGGGATGCGGGCCATGGTGGCGATCGTGGCTTCGATCTCCTTGATGCCGATGGTCTTCTTGCGCTTGCTTTCCGGCACCAGCATTTGCGAGGCGCCGGTCTCGTCGATCACGTCGATTGCCTTGTCCGGCAGCTTGCGGTCGTTGATGTAGCGCGCCGAAAGCTCCACCGAGGCCTTGATCGCCTCGTTGGTGAACTTCACCTTGTGGAATTCCTCATAATAGGGCTTCAGGCCCTTCATGATCTCGATAGCGTCCTGGATGGTCGGCTCGTTGACGTCGATCTTCTGGAAGCGCCGCACCAGGGCGCGGTCCTTCTCGAAGAACTGGCGGAATTCCTTGTAGGTGGTCGAGCCGATGCAGCGGATCGCACCCGACGACAGAGCCGGCTTCAACAGATTCGACGCATCCATGGCGCCGCCCGATGTGGCCCCGGCCCCGATCACCGTGTGGATCTCGTCGATGAACAGCACAGCACCTGGATAGTCCTCGAGTTCCTTGACGACCTGCTTCAGCCGTTCCTCGAAATCACCGCGATAGCGCGTGCCGGCAAGCAGCGTGCCCATGTCGAGCGCGAAGATGGTGGCGTTGTGCAGCACTTCGGGAACGTCGCCCTCGACGATGCGCTTGGCCAGGCCTTCGGCGATCGCCGTCTTGCCGACGCCGGGATCACCGACATAGAGCGGGTTGTTCTTGGAGCGGCGGCACAGCACCTGGATGGTGCGGTTGATCTCGGATTCGCGGCCGATCAGCGGGTCGATCTTGCCGGCTTTGGCCTTGTTGTTGAGGTTGACGCAATAAGCCGTCAGCGCGTCCTGCTGCTGCTTCTTCTTGCCGCCTTCCTCCTGCGGCTCGGCGCCGTTCTGGCCGCCCTGCTCGTCATCGGCGCCGCGCGGCGAGCGGGTCTCCGACGCGCCCGGACGCTTGGCGATGCCGTGCGAGATGTAGTTGACCGCGTCGTAGCGGGTCATCTGCTGTTCCTGCAGGAAATAGGCGGCATGGCTCTCGCGCTCGGCGAAGATGGCGACGAGCACGTTGGCGCCCGACACTTCCTCGCGGCCCGATGACTGCACATGGATCACCGCGCGCTGGATGACGCGCTGGAAACCGGCCGTCGGCTTGGAGTCCTCGTCGTAGCCGGTGACGAGGTTGTCGAGTTCGGTGTCGATATAGGTGAGAACCGTGTGCTTGAGCTCATCGAGATCGACATTGCAGGCGCGCATGACGGCGGCGGCCTCGGTGTCGTCGATGAGCGCGAGCAGCAAATGTTCAAGGGTTGCGTATTCATGGTGCCGCTCATTGGCGAGCGTCAGCGCCTGGTGAAGCGCCTTTTCCAGGCCTTGGGAGAAAGCCGGCATGTTACCTCACTTCTTCTCCATCACGCATTGCAGCGGATGCTGATTCTGTCGGGCGAAATCCATGACCTGGGACACTTTGGTCTCGGCCACCTCGAATGTATAGACCCCGCACTCGCCCACTCCATGATTGTGAACATGAAGCATGATGCGTGTGGCGGCTTCGCGGTCCTTCTGGAAAAAACGCTCCAGCACGTGAACCACGAACTCCATGGGCGTGTAGTCGTCGTTGAGGATGAGGACCCGATAAAGGCTAGGCTTCTTGGTCTTGGTTTTGGTGCGCGTGATGACGGCCGTCCCGCGGCCGGCCTCATTGCCGTCGCCGCCGCCGTTTTGCATCCGCGCCACGTGTCTCGTGGCAGTCAAACCGATCGTCACGTATTCCTGCCTTTTTCGAATCCCCATGCGAGTCCGACATGTAGGTGTTCGATGTACGATTTTAAGCCCTTCTGTTTAGCTGACAATATGGCTAGGTGACCAAACTTGGACGATTTTCGCAATCGTGAAGGGGCGAGAGGCCCTTGATCGGGAATTGACATGAAAAAACCCGGCCGCGTTTCCGCAGCCGGGTTTTGTCACGGCCCAAAGGGCCGAATCCGGGTCATGCCGGGACGAAGTTACTTCGCCTTGGCAACGATCGATTCGAAAGGCTTGTAAGCTTCCTTGGCGAGCTCGGCATAAAGATCGCCGATCTTGGTGGCCTCGGCGACGAACGCCTCGTAGGACTGCTTGGCGTAATCCGACTGGATCTCGATCGCCTTTTCCAGCGACTTGGCCGAAAACAGCTTCTCCACAGTGGCGCTGCCGGACTCAAAACTCTTCTTGGTGTATTCGCCAGCCTCGGTGGCGATCGCCTGGGCGCCCTTGGAGAGCGACGCGAAGCTCTTCAATCCGGTGTCGGCAAATTCTTTGCCGTATTTGCTGAAGTCCTCATAGGTCTGGGTCATTTCACGATTCCCTTGACGGTTGAGGCGTCCTTCTTCGGGGCGCCCTTGTGCAATGCACTACAATATATTGTGCGCCGCACAAAAGTCAATGTTTCGCGGTGTGCGAGCCCGCCTGCGCAGGCAATGGCTAAAAATCGAATAAAGAGAGCTTCAAGCCCGAATAAAATGGTGAACGCGGCGGTTACCATAAACGGATTGGTAACGCTGCCCCGGTAGCTTGGCCGGAAGCGAGGCAGGACCCTTTGCCGCCTCCAGCGCAACGAAGAAATCCAAGGGAAGTACCAGTGCGTAAGGCGTTGTTGGGCATCGTTTCCAAATCCACCTCCCCTCTCAAAACGATCATGATCATCGCCATGGCGATGGCGTTCGTTTGCGGCGACGTTGCCTCGTCGCTGGCGGCGAGGTCGGCGGCCATCGTCATCGACGCCAAGACCGGCAAGGTGCTGTATTCGGCGGACGCAGACGGCAGGCGCTATCCGGCATCGCTGACCAAGATGATGACGCTCTATCTGACCTTCGAAGCACTGGCGAAGGGCAAGATCAGCAGGAATTCGCAGGTCGTGTTCTCGGCCAATGCCGCGGCCGAGCCGCCGACGAAGCTCGGCGTCAAGGCAGGCGGCTCGGTTACGGTCGAGACCGCGATCCTGTCGATGGTCACCAAATCCGCAAACGACTCTGCAACCGCGCTCGGCGAAATGCTCGGCGGCAACGAAGCCACTTTCGCCCGCATGATGACCGCCAAGGCGCGTGCCTTGGGCATGAACGGCACCGTGTTCCGGAACGCCAACGGCCTGCCCAATCCCGGCCAGTTCACCACCGCGCGCGACATGGCGACGCTCGGCATCGCGCTGAGGGAGCATTTCCCGCAGTATTACGGCTATTTCTCGCAGCGTTCCTTTCTCTATGGGCGCCAGCGCATCAACGGCCACAACCGCCTGCTCGGGCGCATCAAGGGCGTCGACGGCATCAAGACGGGCTACACCCGCGCCTCCGGCTTCAACCTCGTCTCGTCGGTTTCCGACGGCAATCGCCGCATCGTCGGCGTCGTCATGGGCGGCACCTCAGGCGGTAGCCGCGACAATCAGATGGCGACGTTGATCAACACCTATTTGCCGAGGGCATCGACCCGCGGCGGCGGCGATCTGGTAGCCAAGGCCGGCGACAACAACCCGATCACCGCGCTTGCCAAAGTGCTCTTGCCCAAGCACGACGCGCCGACACCGGACGACAAGCCTGATGTGGCGCAGGACGATGCCACCGTCGCCGAGGACGCTACGGTCGCGGAAGACGACACCGCGCAGGCCGAAGAGGCGGCCCCGGTCGTCAAGGCCAGGAAGGTCAAGACCGTCATCGTATCGGCCCCTCAAATTGCCACCGCCCAGGTCGTCGCTGCCTATGCCGAGCCGACGCCGGCGGCTGTCGACCCGGTCAACACGGCGTCGGTGCCGTCGGGCTGGGCCATTCAGGTGGCCTCGTCGCCAAAACAGTCCGAAGCCCAGGCCTTCCTCGACAAGACCACCAAGCAAGCGCCCAAGGTGCTGGCCGACGCGTCCGGCTTCACCGTCGCCTTCGACAAGGACGGGGTCACTTATTACCGCGCCCGCTTCGGTGGCTTTGGTTCGAAGACCGCCGCCTGGAAGGCCTGCACCGCTTTGAAGAAGAAGAACATCGAGTGCTACGCCGTCCAGCAGTAGGACTGCGTGGAAGTCATCTCCCGGAAAAATTCTGCGTCGAAGGAGACTAGTTGTGATTGGAGAGCAAGACGTCCTTGGCTTCATTAATCCGCGCCGCCAGGAAAGACGTGCCGCCGATATCGGGGTGCAGGCGCTGCATCAGGCGGCGGTGCGCCTTGCGGACATCCGCCGCGGCGGCCCCCGCTTCAAGACCAAGGACCTTGTAGGCCTCCTCCTTAGTCATGGCGCCCGAACCTGGCGCAACACCCAACCCTTCGCCACCGTTCGTCTCAGTGTTTTTGCGCCAGACGGGAAATCTGCCGTCAAGATACGTCTCTAGCAACTGCCGGCTCTCCGGATCGCCGGAGAGTTCCCGGTAGAGATGCTGCAACTCTCCCAGCCCCATCGCACCCAGCATCTTGCCTTCATGGCGGCCGGCCAGGACCAGTCCTTCGAGGCCGCCGGTAGCGTGATCAAGCTCCATTTCCAATGCCGCGGTACGCACCGTCGAACGCTTGCCCTGCACCGGTCTGGCCGTCTGGTGTTTCATTCGCACCGAACCATACCAGGCAATTGCAGCGGCCAATATGATGCCGGCGATTCCTTCGCGCCCGACCACAAGCACAGCGACGCCGATCAGCGCCAAAAGAACCGGCCCGAGCGTGCGCATCCCGCTTGCCAGTTTTCCCGGATCAGCGCGCAGAAAGATGGTCACCGCGCCGAGAAGCACCAGAAGCAATGCAACAAATAAGATAACTGCGCCCATCAGTTGCCGCCGCCCCGCAGATGCTCGATCATCAGCCGGTCTTCCGGCCTGCCCCTGGCTTCAAGCGCCTTCAGCCCGCCGGTTGCAAACACCGCAACCGCTGAAAGCAATCCTGCCAGGGTCGCGGCAGCCCGCCGATCAAATCGGAACCAAGCCCCTTTGGACAACCGCGCGATTTCCTTAAACGCTTTTTCTGCGCCGGAATCGTGACCTTCCTGGAAAACGAAGACAGGAACGCCATGCAGGCCGAGGCTGCCGGCCATTTCGGCCAGATCGTCGATGTTTTCCTCCATCGCATCGCCGATATAGACCAGCGCATTGACCTTGGCCGTAGCCGTCTGTTTCAGCGCATGCGCCAGCACCTTGCCGATCTGGGTGTGGCCGCTGCGGCATTGGATTCGCGTCATCAGCTGCTTCAAGGCATTGGTATCGGTTACGAAAGCGGACGAACGGCACTCGCCCAGCCCGCGAAAATAGACCAGTTGGACGCTGAGGATTCCGGCCTTGCCGACGGCATCGAACATCTGGCCCTGCAGCTCACAAGCCAGATCCCAGGTCGGCTGGCGGCTCATCGTCGCGTCGAGCGACAAGATCAGCCTGCCCGAGCCCGTCGCCGACGCAGCCAGCATCCTTGCCTGCCGAAGAAAGGCTTCGATCTCGCCGGCATCGGATTGAGGTTTGACCGGCGCAGGATTGGCCCTTGCGGGCACGGGCTGCTTCTTGTCGTTCATGAAAACAAGATGTGGCGTTGTTCCACCGCTTGCAAGCCCTGCCCAAGGCAACATTGAGGGCCAGAGGCCTGGATTCTCAGGGGTCAGAGCAGACCGAGATCGGCAAGCTCGCGCCTGAGTTTTGGCGGCATCTCGATCAGCCCGGCCTTGCCCTTGCCGAGATCGGGTGGCGCGTCCGCCGGCTTCAGATAGCGCCAGCCCTGAAAGGCCCGGCGCGGCTGCCAGTCGGTTCGAACAACCTCAGGGTCGAGTATCAGGTGGCAGCGGCCGACGCCCTCACCGTCGGTGAACGGCCGGATCTCGGTGATCAGCTGGCGGCATTGCACATTGCCCTTGATCACCCAGTAGAGCGAACCGCCATCGGTAACTTCGGCGCCGCGCGTCGGCATCATGCGGGTGGTGTGGTATTGCTCGACCGGCTCACCGGCGCGCCGCCGCTCGTCGAGACGGAAGGCAATCCACTCTTCGAGATCCTCGACGCTGTCGCAGCCGACACAGAGTTTTATGAGATTGAGAGACATCGCATAAGGTTAGACCGGCACGCGAATGCGTCAACGGCCTGATCGACTTCTCCACAGTAGCGGCTTAGGCCAGACCTCAGCACTCCACGACATTGACGGCTAGCCCGCCAAGGCTGGTTTCCTTATACTTCTCGTTCATGTCGAGGCCGGTCTGGCGCATGGTTTCGATCGCCGCATCGAGTGGTACGAAATGGATGCCGTCGCCCTTGATGGCCAGTGACGCAGCCGTCACCGCCTTGACGGCGCCCAGCGCATTGCGCTCGATGCACGGCACTTGCACCAGCCCGCCGACCGGATCGCAGGTCATGCCGAGATGATGTTCGAGCGCGATCTCGGCGGCGTTTTCGACCTGCTCGGGCGTGCCGCCCATGACGGCGCACAGGCCGGCCGCCGCCATCGCCGACGCCGACCCGACCTCGCCCTGGCAGCCGACCTCTGCGCCCGAAATCGAGGCGTTGGTCTTGATAATGCCGCCGACGGCGGCTGCCGTAAGCAGGAAGTCGCGGATGCTCGGCTGGTCGGCCTCAGGATGGAAATGCAGCCAATAGCGCAGCACCGCCGGCAGCGTGCCTGCCGCGCCATTGGTCGGCGCGGTGACGACCCGGCCGCCAGCGGCATTCTCCTCATTGACCGCCATGGCGTAGATCGACAGCCAGTCATTGGCGAGCAGCGGATTGGGCTTGTTCTGCTGCCACTGCTCCTGCAGCTTGTCATGCAGCATGCGCGCGCGGCGGCGCACCTTCAGTCCGCCCGGCATGATGCCGTCCTGCGACAGGCCACGGTCGATGCAGCCCTTCATGGCGCTCCAGATGCCGTCGAGGCCGGCGTCGAGCTCCTCGCGCGACATCTGCGTCTCCTCGTTGACGCGCTTCATGTCGGCGATGGAAAGACCGCTTTTGCCGGCCATGGCCAGCATCTCGACCGCGTTCTTGAAGGGATAAGGCACTTTCTTGCCTTCTGTGGTCACCGAGCCCTTGGCCTTCATCCGCTGCAGCTCTTCTTCCGAAACCACGAAGCCGCCGCCGATCGAATAGTAGATGCGCTTGAGCAGCAGGCGGCCGCCTGAATCATAAGCATAGAAGGCCATGCCATTGGCGTGGCCGGTGAGCGGCATCTTGCGGTCCAGCACCAGATCGGTAGCCGGATCAAAGCGATAGGAGGGATGGCCGGGCGGCGAAATGCGCTTTTCGGCGGCGATGCGGCTGGCTATGCCATCGGCTTGATCGGGATCGACCGTCTGCGGCGTCAGACCGGCAAGGCCGAGCACGACCGCGCGATCACTGCCGTGGCCGATGCCGGTGTAGGCGAGCGAACCATGCAGGCTGGCGCCAAGCCGGTCGACCTTCACACCCGCCGGGCGCGGCCAGTCACTTCCCGCGATCTCGTCGAGAAACCGCGCCGCTGCGGTCATCGGCCCCATCGTGTGCGAACTCGAGGGTCCTATGCCGATCTTGAACAGGTCGAAAACCGAAAGGAACACGCGGCGTTGTCTCCTGGAGTCAGGTCAAAGACTACATATAGGAACTCCCAGGATATTTCCGCTCTTTTGGAAATCGCGGCGCTGCACCAGCCGACCTTGTTTGCTCCGGCAGCGACATTGGTGCCGATCGCTGGTCGCGGACATCGAAGCGACCCGCACTGAATGTGATAAATTCAGTCCATGGGCGATTCTATCGATCTTCCGACAGCCGATCTCGCGGCGCTAGCCTTCTTCCTCCTCGCGTGGCTGCTGCACACGTTCGCCTCCGACGGCAAGCTGGTCAGCCGCGTGTCGCTGACCACGGCTATGAATGCGCAGCGGCAAGCCTGGATGCGGACCATGGCCGAACGCGAGATCCGCATCGTCGACACCGCCATCATGAGCGGCCTGCAGCAAGGCACTGCCTTTTTCGCGTCCAGCTCACTGATCGCGATCGGCGGCTGCTTTGCCTTGCTCGGCGCGTCGGACCGGGTTCTTGAAGTGCTCAGCGACCTGCCCTTGGGCGGCGCGCCGTCGCGCGCGGCTTTCCAGATTAAGGTCTTCGGACTGGTGCTGATCCTGGCATTTTCGTTCTTCAAATTCGGCTGGGCTTATCGGCTGTTCAACTACTGCACGATCCTCATCGGCGCCGTGCCGATCCCGCATGGCGAAGCCTCGCGCAACCCGGTTACCGAAACGGCGGTGTGGCGTGCGGCGCAGATGAACATGCTCGCGGGAAAGCACTTCAACTCCGGCCTGCGCGGCGTGTTCTTCTCGATCGGCTATCTCGGCTGGTTCGTCGACCCCATGGTGTTCGTGTTGTCGACGCTGTTGCTGCTGGCCGTGCTGGTGCGGCGCCAGTTCTTCTCGGCGGCCAGACAGGCGGTGATCGGTCAGCCGCCAGGCCCTGGAAAAGGCTGATCGATCCGGCCTGACAGCCAATAGGCAAAAAGCCCGATCCATTCGCGGATGGCGGTGGTGGTGGCCTGCAGCGAATCAGCCGGGTTGTCGCGAAACAGGCCGACGCCTTCCCGTCCCGAAGTGCGATAGTCGACCGGCCACGGAACGGTCGCAAAGCCGGCCTTGTCGAACAGCGCCTTGGCGCGCGGCATATGGAAGGCCGAGGTCACCAGCAGCCAGGTCTCGCCGGGCTTCGGCGTCACCAGTTCCTTGGTGAAGACCGCATTCTCATAGGTGTTGCGGGACTTGTTCTCCAGGATCAGGCGATCGGCCGTCACACCAAGCGCGGTGAGCAGACGGGGTGCCGTGGCGGCATCGCCCTCGCCATCGAGAAACAACTCGCCTGTGCCGCCGGAGACGACGATTTTGGCGGTGGGAAAGCGCCGGGCGAGGACAGCGGCCTCGACCATCCGATCGCCGCTGCTGTTCAGATCATAGCCGCCGCGCACCAGGTTGATGGAGCCTTCAAAACCGCCGCCGAGCACGACGATGCCGTCGACCTTTTCCGGCAGCTTCGGGCGCGCAAAGCGCTCTTCCAGCGGGTTGAGCATCATGGCGCCAAGCGACGTCCAGGCCGACAGCGCAAGGATCAGGAGGGCCAGCACGCTGCCGGTGACCGCCAGCCGCGGGCGGCCTATCATCGCCGCGAGCAATCCCGCCAGCAACAGGAAGATCGCCAAATTGAGCGGTTGGATGAAAAACCAGAATATCTTGGAAAAATAGAAGAACATCGCTCATCGCTCTCGGACGAGCGGCATGCTTACCACCACTTTTCCGGCTGGAATGTGCCGGCCGCCTGCTCGATGACGGCAGCAGTCTGGAACAGGGTTTCCTCGTCGAACGGCCGGCCGATCAGCTGCAGCCCGAGCGGCAGGCCCTTGGCGTCGAGCCCGGCGGGCACGGCGATGCCCGGCAGGCCGGCCATGTTCACCGTGACCGTAAAAATGTCGTTGAGGTACATCTTGACCGGATCGGCGGCCATGTCCTCGTCGGCGATGCCGAAGGCGGCGGACGGCGTTGCCGGGGTCAGGATGACATCGACGCCGGCGGCGAAGACAGTCTCGAAGTCGCGCTTGATCAGATTGCGCACCTTCTGCGCCTGTAGGTAGTAGGCGTCGTAATAGCCGGCCGACAGCACATAGGTGCCGATCATGATGCGGCGCTTGACCTCGCGGCCGAAACCGGCTGCACGCGTCTTCTCGTACATGTCGACGATGTCCTTGCCCGGCACGCGCAACCCGTAGCGGACGCCGTCATAGCGGGCGAGGTTGGACGAAGCCTCGGCAGGGGCCACGATGTAGTAGGCCGGCAGCGCGTATTTGGTGTGCGGCAGGGAAATATCGACGATCTCGGCGCCGGCCTCCTTCAGCCAGGCAATGCCCTTTTGCCACAGCGCCTCGATCTCTTCGGGCATGCCATCGACGCGGTATTCCCGGGGAATGCCGACCTTCATGCCCTTGATCGGCTTGCCGATCACCGCTTCGTAGTCCGGCACAGGCCGGTCGACCGACGTGGTGTCCTTCGGATCGACGGACGCCATCGACTTCAACAGGATCGCGGCATCGCGCACGTCACGGGCGATCGGGCCGGCCTGGTCGAGCGACGAGGCGAAGGCGACGATGCCCCAGCGCGAGCAGCGGCCATAGGTCGGCTTGATGCCGACCGTGCCGGTGAAGGCGGCTGGCTGGCGGATCGAGCCGCCGGTATCCGTCGCCGTCGCGCCGGCGCACAGAAAAGCCGAAACGGCGGTCGCTGAACCGCCGGAAGAACCACCCGGCACCAACTGCGCATTGTCCAAGCTGCGCGCGGTCCTGGTGCCGCCGGCCGACACGAAGCCGCCGTCACCCTGATGCGTCGTCGGCATCACCACCGTGTCGACACGCAAACGCCGCCATGGGTTGATGACGGGACCATAATAAGACGTCTCGTTGGACGACCCCATGGCGAACTCGTCCATGTTAAGCTTGCCGAGCATCACCGCGCCGTCGGCCCACAGATTGGCGGTGACAGTCGATTCGTAGCGCGGCTTGAAGCCGTCGAGCACATGGCTGCAGGCCTGCGTATGGACGCCTTCGGTACCGAACAGGTCCTTGATACCGAGCGGGATGCCTTCCAGCGCACCGCCCTCGCCCTTCGCCAGTTTTGCGTCGGAGGCCTTGGCCATGTCGCGCGCCTTGTCACTGGTCACCGCGACATAGGCATTGAGCGCCGGATTGGCGCGATCGATGGCCGCGAGATAGGCCCCGGTGAGTTCGGTCGCGGTGATCTCCTTGCCGCGCAACTTGGCGCGCGCCTGCGAAATCGTCAGCTGGGTCAGGTCGCTCATCAAAGGCTCTTTTCGTAAAACACCGACCACTCGGAATCGGGATAATCCAGCACCGGGCCGCAGCGCGAAAACCCGGCGCGTTCGTAGACAGTCCAGGCGGCGGGATGGCGATCGCCCGTCTCCAGCACCAGGCGCTTCAGCCCCTCAGTACGCGCCAGCGCCTCGACCCGCTCGACGATGCTGGCGCCGATCTTGCGGCCGCGATGCGAAGGCCGTGTGTACATGCGCTTGACCTCGCCGGTGGCGCCGTCATGGCGCTTCAACGCACCGCAGCCAACAGCGAGACCATCCTCGCGGGCGATGAAAACGGTCGTATCCTCACCGGCCATCTGCTCGACCGTCAGATGGTAGCAGTGCTCAGGCGGCGTCAATTCGAGCAAGGTTTCGTTGAGTTCCTCGACCAGGCCGCGCACGTCGTCCTGCAGCGGCGTCTCGATGGCGATCTCGATTGCCATCGGCCCGCTACTCCACGACCTTCGGAACGAGGAAGAAATTCTCGTCGGTCGCCGGCGCATTGGCGACGATGTCGGCCGCCTTGCTGCCGTCGGTGACAACGTCCTGGCGCTTCTTCATCTCCATCGGCGTCACCGAAGTCATCGGTTCGACGCCGGAAACATCGACCTCGTTCAACTGCTCGACGAAGCCTAGTATAGCATTCAGCTCGCCGGTCATGCGTTGGGCATCTTCTTCACTCACCGCGATGCGGGCGAGATGCGCGACGCGCTTCACTGTTTGCAGATCAACAGACATGTTTTGCCTCGGGGAAAACCAGTTCGGGCTATAGCGGCGCCGCGCGCGGTGCGCAACATGCATCGTGCGGCAGATCAGACCGTGGTGGCGGCCCGGTTCTCGGCCATCGGTCCAAGGACAAGGCGCTGTCTATGGCAGGGCAACGCCCTCGCACAGATAGTAGCTGCCGCTATTGCCGCTTGCCTCGCTTTCGTCACCGGCCGGCCGGACCGATACGAGATCGACTTGCTTCGCGTTCATTTGCGTCACCGAGAGCACATCCGGAAAGACATAGCCCGGTTCCTGGCAGATGGCCGTCACCGCCCAGCTTGGCGAAGCCGTTGCCTTGCTGATCTGCAGAAACTCGCAATTGTACTCGACGCCTTGCAGGCCATGCGCCGAAAGAACGATGTTGCCGGCGTCGATCAACGTTTGCAGCGTGTCCCTTTTTGCCTGTTTGCAAAGCTCCTCGGACTGAAGGTAGACGCCTTCGATGAAATCATCCGCGGCGAGCGCGGGCGACGCCGCGACAAACATGGATACGCAAAGAGATCGCCCCAACGCCATGGATTCATTCCGCTTTAGCTGTTTCTAGACAGTAATCGTCTCACCGATTTTCGGCAATGCCACCGTCACACCGGATCCCTCCAGTCCCGCCTCGAACTTATCAGCGGTCTGATCGATCATCGGGAACGTGCCGAAATGACAAGGGATAACGGTTTCGAACTTGAAGAAGCGGCGGCAGGCAAGTGCCGCCACTGCGCCGCCCATGGTGAAACGGTCGCCGATCGGCACGATGCCGATCTTCGGTTCATGCAACTCATTGATCAGCGCCATGTCAGAAAAGATGTCGGTATCGCCCATGTGATAGAGCGTCTTGTCTTCCGGGAAATGCAGGACAAGGCCGCCCGGATTGCCAAGATAGGTGTTCTGGCCGCCATCGCCCGGGAACGAGGACGAGTGCAGCGCCTGGACGAACGTGGTGGTGAAGCTGCCGCAATCGACGGTGCCGCCGATGTTGCCGGGATTGATCTTCTTGTCGCTGGCGCCCTTGCCGACCAGGTACATGCAGATCTCGAAATTCGCGACCAACTGGGCGCCGCTTTTGCCGAGCACTTCCAGCGCGCCGCTGGTGTGGTCGCTGTGACCATGCGTCAGCAGCACATGCGTGATGCCCTCGGCCGGTCCTTCCCAACCGCCCGTCCAGGACGGATTGCCGATCAGATAGGGATCGATGAGGATCTTGGCGTCAGCCGTTTCGATGCGGAAGGCCGAGTGGCCGTACCAGGTCAGTTTCATGAATGCATTCCTCGATTTTTGTCTTGCCAAAGGATAGAACGCCGACAGCCCGGAGATCAAAGGGTTACTGTGCCCGTTATGCGGTTGAGAGAACACATGACGGTGAAAGGCAAAGGACGGCCGTTGGGCATTATCACGATAGAGGAATTGCCGGCGCGGCTGGCCGGCGGCAAGACGCTGGCCGGGCTCGACCTCGGCGACAAGACGATCGGCGTCGCGGTCTCGGACCAGAGGTTTTCCTTCGCCCATCCGCGCCCGGTCATCATGCGAAGGAAATTCTCGCTCGATGCGGCGGCGCTGCTCGCCTTGCTGCGGAAGGAGAATGCCGGCGCGGTGGTGATTGGGCTGCCGATCAACATGGACGGTTCGGAAGGGCCGCGCGCGCAGAAATCGCGCGCCTTCGTCCGCAACATGGCGCAGATGAGCGACCTGCCCTTTGTGCTCTGGGATGAAAGGCTATCGACGGTCGCCGCCGAAAGGACGCTGATCGAGATGGATTTCTCGCGCCGCAAACGTGCCGGCAAGATCGATTCGGCGGCAGCCGCGTTTATTCTGCAGGGAGTTTTGGACCGGCTTCAGTCGCTCCACGCATCCGCCCGAACGGAACCGGACCCGCCCAGCGCCGTCTGACCCAGACTGTGATTTCGCGGCGGCGGCGAAATGCCCACAGCGCCATCAGCAGAAACCCGTCGAAGACGCAGGCCTTTGCCACCATGCCGGGGATGGTCGCCGGATCGATGCCGAGCATCTGGCCATAAAGTTCGAAGACGAAATCGTGCAGTCGTCGGCTGAGCATGACATAGCCGAAATTCATGTCGTTGAGCGAAAGGTAGAACCAGCCCCAAAATAGTGCCATCGGGCCCGCCCACAATGCGAAGATGTAACGCATCAGCGGCCTCCCCCGGCATTGGAGCCCGTGCGGCCCGATATGAGTGAAAGCAGCGAATTGTGGGCCGCGGCCTTTGCCATGCCATGCGCGACGGCGCGAACCTCGCCCTTGCCCGAAGCAGCTGCCGCAACCGCGGACCGCCGTTCGGCAAGCATGGCGACATAGGACGCCAGAAGTGCTGCCAACTGCACGGCGACGACCATGAACAGCCCATTGATGCCTTGCGCGGCGCCACCGATGACGATCAGCGACAACACGCCGGACGCGGAGATGAAGGCGATGCGGGCAACGCTGTCGGCGCCCTGGCTGGTCGCGTCATTGATCAGGGTTTCGACGAAGGCCCAGAAGAACAGCACCGCCACGACAAGCAATGCGGTGGCGAGCGGCGCCACGACGACGAATTTGTCGAGGTCGATGAAGCGGGTGCCCTCGATTGTGGCTCCCAACACCCCGAGCGCCGCCGCCACACCACGGTTTCCGTCGATGCAGATGAGCGCAAGCAGGGCGAAAACGATCGTCCAGTGCAAGGCCAGAAAAGAGGTCAATACGTGTCGCATCGGCGTTCCTGCTTCGCAAAGAAGGGGCGGCCAATTTGAACCATTCCCTGCTTTCGCTGAGACAGTGGGCTTTGCCGCTCGCTACCGCAATGGAAACCATTTGTTAAGGTTAACGGCGATTAGTTATGTGCACGAGGATATCCGCCGATGCCTCAAAACGTGCATGCCGTCAGTTTTTGTGACGCTCGCGGCTCAATTCACCGGCGGGTAGAGCGTGTCGATGATCATGCGCGCATCGTGGCGCGAATCGAGCATGCCATAGGTGTTGCGCCATTGGCCGGCCAAGCGCGTCTCGACGAAAGCGTCGGCGATCCGCCCTGCCCCCAGCCGGCGCAACTCCGCCGCCGCCGCCGACAGTGCCAGCTGTTCGGTGAGCAGACGGGCGGAGCCCTCGTCGGTCGCCGCGACCTGCATAGCCGCCTTCAGCACGCCGATCGTGCCGCGTCCGCCGGCGCCGAGATCGCGGTCGATGCCGGCCAGCACATCCTCAAACAGGCCAGGCGCACGGCCAAGCACGCGCAGCACGTCGAGTGCCATGACATTGCCCGAGCCTTCCCAGATCGCGTTGACCGGGGCTTCGCGATAATAGCGGGCGAGTGGCGCCTCCTCGACATAGCCATTGCCGCCGAGACATTCCATCGCCTCGTAGAGCAGCGGCGGTGCGATCTTGCAGACCCAGTATTTGACCACCGGCGTCATGGCGCGGGCAAACGCTGCTTCACCGCGGTCGCCGGCCGCTTCATCGAAGGACCGCGCCAGCCGGAACGACAGCGCTGTGGCGGCGGCGACATCGAGCGCCATGTCTGCCAACACGCGCTGCATCAACGGTTGCTCGATCAAGGTCGAGCCAAACACCTGTCGGTGGCGCGCGTGATGAACGGCCTCGGCCAGGCCCGCGCGCATGATCGCCGAAGATGCGATGGCACAATCGAGCCGGGTCAGGGTGACCATGTCCATGATCGTCTTCACGCCCGCCCCCGGTTCGCCGACCATCTCGCCGATGGCGTTGACGAATTCCACTTCGGAGGACGCGTTGGAGCGGTTGCCGAGCTTGTCCTTCAGCCGCTGGAAGCGGAAGCCGTTGCCCGAGCCGTCACCGAGAACGCGCGGCACGAGGAAGCACGACAGTCCCTCCGGCGCCTGCGCCAGCACAAGGAACGCATCCGACATCGGCGCCGACATGAACCATTTGTGCCCGGTCAGGCGATAGAAGCCGCTGCCGGCGCGCTCCGCCCTCGTCACATTGGCGCGCACATCGGTGCCGCCCTGTTTCTCGGTCATGCCCATGCCGAGCGTCAGCCCGGTCTTCTCGACCGGCGGCTTCTGGCTCTGGTCGTATTTGCGCGTCGTCACGCGCGGCGCCCATTCGCGAAACAGTTTTGGGCTGGCCATCAAGGCAGCCAGTGAAGCGTTGGTCATGGTGATGGGGCAGAGATGCCCGGTCTCGAGCTCTGCCGTCAGGTAAAACCGGGCGGCACGGACCTGATGGCGGCGGCCGATCTCGGCGTCGCCATTTTCCCAGACCGAGGAATGCAGCCCGTTGGCCACCGAGCGGCGCATCAAGGCGTGATAGGCGGGGTGGAACTCGACCACATCGATGCGCCGTCCCTGGCGATCATGCGTCCTGAGCTTCGGGGTCTCGACATTGGCAAGACGCGCCAGTTCCTGCGCCTCCTGCGTCAGCACGAAACGGCCAAGCCCATCGAGTTCCCGGCGCACCGGATCGGAAAAACGCTCAGCGAGCTGGATCAGCAACGGATCGCCCCGCCAGGCGTTGCCGCCCGTCAGCGGCGGCGGCTGGTTCGTCACGTCGTCGGTCACGCCCAATCCTTCTATCGGTAGAAAGGTGCTTATCGTCAGAAAGCCACGAATCCGAGGCCGTCGGCTAGATATAGCCAAGCCATGCAGCGCGCGCGATGAAAATACCGGCCGATTTAATCGGCCATCTACACGAAAAAATTGAGGAGAACGGCTTCAATCCAAAGCTGGCGCTTGCAGCCGCAAAATCTCCACCCTATAGCAGCGCCTTGAGATGACCGACGCTTCGTCCCTGACACTCTACCCTCACCGCCATCTTCTGGGCATCCGCGACCTTTCCCCCGCCGACATCGAGCTTTTGCTCGACAGGGCGGATCGTGCGGTCGCGATCTCGCGGCAGTCCGAGAAAAAAACCTCGACGCTGCGCGGCCGCACCCAGATCAACCTCTTCTACGAAGCCTCGACGCGTACGCAGTCGTCGTTCGAGCTTGCCGGAAAGCGGCTCGGCGCCGATGTCATGAACATGTCGGTGGCGAGCTCCTCGGTGAAGAAGGGCGAGACGCTGATCGACACGGCGATGACGTTGAACGCCATGCGCCCCGACATCCTGATCATCCGCCACCAGTCGGCCGGCGCCGCCGCCCTTCTGGCGCAGAAGGTCGGTTGCTCCGTCGTCAATGCCGGCGACGGCGCGCATGAGCACCCGACACAGGCACTGCTCGACGCACTGACCATTCGCCGCGCCAAGGGCCCGCTGTCGAAGCTGATCGTGGCGATCTGCGGCGACATCCTGCACTCGCGCGTGGCGCGCTCGAACATCATGCTGCTCAATGCGCTCGGCGCGCAGGTGCGCGTCGTCGCACCGTCGACGCTGCTGCCCACCGGCATCGAGAAAATGGGCGTCATCATCACCCACTCGATGGCCGAGGGCCTCAAGGGGGCCGACGTGGTGATGATGCTGCGCCTGCAGCGCGAGCGCATGGAAGGCGCCTTCGTGCCGTCGGTGCGCGAATATTTCCGCTATTTCGGCCTTGATGCCGAGAAGCTGAAGGCGGCCAAGGACGACGCGCTGGTGATGCATCCCGGTCCGATGAACCGCGGCGTCGAGATCGCCTCGGAAATCGCCGACGGACCGCAAAGCGTCATTCAGGAACAGGTCGAGATGGGCGTCGCGGTACGCATGGCGGTGATGGAAGCGCTTCTCGATCCCCGTCGTAATCAAGAAGGCCGCAACCACGAGGGCCGCGGCGCATGAGTACGACGGTCTTTGAACGCGCCCGCATCGTCGACCCGTCGCGCGGCATCGACGAAGTCGGTGCCGTCATCGTCGAGGGCCACAAGATCGTTGCCGCCGGCAAGGCGGCGCTCAACCAAGGGGCGCCCGAGGGCGCTATCGTCGTCGACTGCGCCGGCAAGGCGATCATTCCAGGCCTGATCGACGGCCGCGTCTTCATCGGCGAACCGGGCGGCGAGCATCGCGAAACCATTGCGTCGGCAAGTGTCGCGGCGGCGGCCGGCGGCGTCACCTCTATCGTCATGATGCCCGACACCGACCCGGTGATCGACAATGTGGCGCTGGTCGAGTTCGTGCTGCGCACCGCCAAGGACACGGCAATCGTCAACGTCTTTCCGGCGGCGGCAATCACCAAGGGCCTCGACGGGCGCGAAATGACAGAGTTCGGCCTGCTGCGCGAGGCCGGCGCCGTCGCCTTCACCGATGGCCGCCACACCATATCGAGCGCGCTGGTGATGCGCCGTGCGCTGACCTATGCACGCGACTTCGGCGCCACCATCGTGCATGAGACGCAGGATGCCGACCTCGGTTCGTCCGGCGTGATGAATGAAGGCCTCTACGCCAGTTGGCTCGGCCTCTCCGGCATTCCGCGTGAAGCCGAATCCATTCCGCTGGAGCGTGATCTCGCCCTTGCGCGGCTGACGCGCGGCTCCTATCACGCGGCGAAGATCTCGACGGCGATGGCGGCAAACGCCGTGATGCGCGCGAAAGCCGACGGTGCTGCCGTAACGTCAGGCGTCGCGATCCACAATCTGTCGCTGAATGAAAACGATGTCGGCGAATACCGTACCTTCTTTCGCCTGACGCCGCCCTTGCGCGCCGAGGAAGACCGGCTGGCGATGATCGAGGCGGTCAGGGACGGCACGATCGACATCATCGTCTCCTCGCACGATCCGCAGGACGTCGACACCAAGCGCCTGCCCTTCGCGGATGCGGCAGCCGGCGCCATCGGGCTCGAAACCCTGCTGGGCGCGGCATTGCGGCTCTACCACAATGGCGACGTGCCGTTGCTCCGGCTGATCGAGACCTTGTCCACCGCTCCCGCAAAACTGTTCGGACTGCCCGGCGGCACGCTGAAACCGGGCGCCCTCGCCGATCTTGCGCTCGTCGATCTCGACGAACCCTGGATCGTCAGCGAGAGCGGCATTCGTTCGCGCTCGAAAAACACCTGTTTCGAAGGCGCGCGGCTGCAAGGCAAGGTCTTGCAAACGCTGGTGGCGGGCCGCACAGTATTTTCCGTCTGAGCCGGCCACCGCGCGCCTGATCCGGCCAGCCTGGGGGAAACGCGGGGAAACAATGACTTACAGCCTTATCCTAGCTCTCGTGTTTGGCTATTTTCTTGGCTCGATTCCGTTCGGGCTGCTGCTCACCCGCGCGGCTGGCCTTGGCGATGTGCGCAAGATCGGCTCCGGCAACATCGGCGCCACCAATGTTCTGCGCACCGGCAACAAGGGCCTTGCCGCCGCGACGCTGCTGCTCGACGCGCTGAAGGGCACGGCCGCCGTGCTGATATCAGGCCATTTTTCGCCTGAACTGGCGATCTGGGCAGGCCTTGGCGCCTTTCTCGGCCATCTCTTCCCGGTATGGCTGGGTTTCAAGGGCGGCAAGGGCGTCGCGACTTATCTCGGCGTGCTGATCGGCCTTGCCTGGCAGGTGGCACTGATCTTCGCCGTCGTCTGGCTGGTGATGGCATTCCTGTTCCGTTATTCCTCGCTGGCGGCGCTGACGGCGGCCGTCGTCGTGCCGATCGCCCTCTATCTGTTGAGCACGCCGCAGAATGCTGCCCTGTTCGTGGTGATGAGCATCATCGTTTTTATCAAGCACCGGGAAAACATTTCACGCCTGCGTGCCGGCACCGAGGGCAAGATCGGAGCTAGGGAGTGAGCGAGCCGGCTGCCGGGCCGCGCCTCAGCGACCGGCAGCGGCTGAGCTGGCTGCGGCTTATCCGCACCCAGAATGTCGGTCCCGCCTCTTTTCGCGACCTGATCAACCGCTTCGGTTCAGCCGAAGTGGCGCTCGAAATACTGCCGGAGCTGATGATTTCAGGCGGCGCCAAACGCATCGCCCGCATTCCTTCCATTGCCGAAGCCGAGGCCGAGTTGGAGACAGCCCGAAAGGCTGGCGCGCGCTTTGTCGGCATCGGTGAGACAGACTATCCGCCGCTTTTGCGCAACATGGACAATCCGCCACCGCTGCTGGCGGTCAAAGGCAATGCCGCAGTGTTCCGGCTGCCGGGGGTCGCCATCGTGGGCGCCCGCAACGCATCGCTGGCCGGCATCAAGATGGCGCGCATGCTGGCGGCGGAACTCGGACGCGACGGCTACGCAATCGTCTCCGGCCTGGCGCGCGGCATCGACACGGCGGCGCATCAGGGCAGTCTTGCGACCGGTACGATCGGTGTTCTGGCTGGTGGCCTCGACCTGCCCTACCCGCCCGAAAATGCCGGCTTGTGCGGGGAAATCGCTGAGCGCGGCGCCGTCATATCGGAAATGCCGTTCGGCTGGCAGCCGCGCGCACAGGATTTCCCGCGCCGCAACCGCCTCGTCGCGGGCGCGGCCCTTGGGCTGGTGGTTGTCGAGGCAGCACAACGCTCGGGATCGTTGATCAGCGCCAGGCTCGCGGGCGAAATGGGCCGGCTGGTCTTCGCCGTCCCGGGCTCACCGCTCGACCCACGCGCCGCCGGCACCAACGGCCTGCTCAAGGACGGCGCCACCCTGGTCACTGAGGCATCGGACATTTCCAGGGCGATTGCCCCGCTGACCGGCATGCGGGCGCCCGACGTGCCGCCGTTCGAAGAGCCGCCCGACTTCTCGGTCACGCCGCCGCCCGGCGAAAGCGATCGCGCCCGAATCATCGAGACGCTCGGCCCGACGCCCGTGCCGATCGACGAGATCATCCGCCACACCGCCTTGCACCCGGCCCAGGTCTTCATGGTGCTCCTGGAGCTCGACCTCGCCGGCCGCCTCGAGCGCCATGCCGGCGGACATGTATCGCTGGTATTTGGGGATTCTTCCATCTGACTCGAGACACCTTCGGTGCGACGCTGTTCGCATCCCGGAAAGAGAACTCGCTATCTCTATGCGGTGGGCCAGAAAAACGCATCAACCCAATTTACAACTGACATGTTAGTGAGCTATCACTGCCTTCGAACATCCTTTCGGAGACTTCCCGGTGACATCACGCTTTGGCCTTTCAGCCGCACTCGCCACACCTTTTGATGCCTCCGGGCAGATCGCCACCGCCCTCATGGTTGCCCAGGCCAGGCGTTGTCTGGCCGAGGGGTGCAGCAGCGTTACGCTTTTCGGCACCACCGGCGAAGGCGCGTCGGTGGGCGCCGTGGAGCGGCATTCGGTGACCGAAGCCATGCTGGCTGCCGGGATCTTGCCGCATCAACTTGTTGCCGGCGTGCTGGTCGATGCGGCCGAAGATGCCGCCGAACAGGCCCGACATGCCTTGCAACGCGGCGCCCGCAACATTCTGCTTGCACCGCCGAGCTACTTCAAGAATGTCGGTGAGGACGGTCTTTTTGGCTGGTTTTCCGCTGTCTTTGCCGCGCTCGGTCCCCTCGCCCGCGGCGTGCTGCTCTACAACATCCCGTCGGTCACGATGGTGCAGCTCTCGCTTGGCCTGATCGGCCGCTTGCGCACCGCCTTTCCGGATGTCGTTGCCGGGGTCAAGGATTCCGGCGGAGACTGGAGCTACAGCGAGGAGCTGCTAAGCGCCCATGGCGATCTGGTGATCCTGATCGGTGATGAGCGGCATCTGGCGCGAGCGGTGCGAATTGGTGCTCAAGGCGCAATCTCCGGCATGGCCAATTTCGCCACCGGCGAAATCCGCGCCATGGCCGAGGATGGGCGCGATGATACCCGCGTCGAGCGTTTCGTGCTCGAATTGCTTAAATACCCGGTCACTCCGGCGGTGAAGGTCATGGTGGCGCGCAAGACTGGCGACGATCGCTGGCTGGCGGTCCGCCCTCCGCTGGAGCCGATCGCTTCGCAGGGGCGCCAACAGCTTGCCGCCGCCTATGACAGTCTGTTTGCCAGGGAATCAGCCTGATCGGCAAAGGGAAGCGCGCTGAAATGGAAGACGGCAGCGAACCGACCACCCTCAGGGAAAAAGCCTATGCCAGCTTCACGCGGCATTTGCTGGCCCGCGATCTGCTGCCGGGCCAGTTCGTGTCGCAGCGCGAGCTGGTTGCCTTCACCGGATTGCCGCTCGGCGCCATTCGCGAAATCGTGCCGCGTCTCGAGGCCGAAGGGCTACTGACGACGATCCCGCAGCGCGGCATGCAGATCGCTCATATCGACATCAGCCTAATCCGCGAGGCTTTTCAGTTCCGCCTGTTCATGGAGCGCGAAGCGGTGGCGCTGTTCACCACCAGCGCCTCCGATGAGGAACTTGCCCGCCTGCGGCGCGAACATGAGGAGATGCTGGCGCAAGCCCTTTCGCAGGCGCCGACGCCCGAAATGGAAGCCAAGGCCCAAAGCATCGACTGGGCGATGCACGACACCTTCATCGATGCGCTGGGCAACGAGATCATCGCCAAGGCCTATCTGGTCAACTCGGTGAAGATCCGTCTGATCCATCAGGAGCGCTTCCGCATCGACGGGCGCGTCGTGCCGGTCATGCGCGAGCACCTCGCGGTCATCGAAGCCATGGAGAGCCGCGACCCGCAGAAGGCGGTCGAGGCGATCAGCCTGCACATTGACAAGGCGCGCCGGCTGGCGCTGCAAATCTGAGGAACCATGAGCCGCACCGCGGTCGCGGTGCAATCGACAACGACAGCAACCGGGAGGAAGAAATGTCGTCCAATCTGTTCAACCCAACCAGGAGGCAACTCCTTCAAGGAACCGCGGCCCTTGCCGCCGCCGGCATTGCGGGCGTCCGCCCGGGCTTTGCCGCCGGCGTCGACTGGAAGCGCTTCGCCGGCACGACGCTCGACGTCAATCTGGTCAAAAGCCCGCGCAGCGACACCCTCATAAAATATCTCGCCGAGTTCGAGGAGTTGACCGGTATCAAGGTCAATGCCGAGGCGACGCCCGAGCAGCAGCAGCGCCAGAAGACGGTGATCGAGCTGAGCTCCGGCAAGCCGAGCTTCGACGTCGTGCATCTGAGCTATCATGTGCAAAAGCGGCAGTTCGAAAAGGGCGGCTGGCTGGCAGACATATCAGGCTATCTCACCGATCCTACCCTTACCGATCCCGGGCTGGTCGAAAGCGATTTCGCCGATGCCGGCATGCTGTTCGCCAAGGACGGCCAGGGCGTGCTGCGTTCGCTGCCCTTCTCGGTCGACTACTGGATCCTCTACTGGAACAAGGAACTGTTCGAGGCCAAGGGGCTCAAATACCCTGAAACCTTCGAGCAACTGGTGGCCGCAGCGGAGGCGCTGACCGACCCGTCGACCAACACCTACGGTTTCGTCGCCCGTGGCATCAAGAACGCCAACACACCGGTGTGGACGTCGCTCATGCTTGGCTACGACATGACGCCACTCGATGGTCAGGGCAAGCTGCGCACGACGTCGCCCGAGGCGATCGAGGCCGCCGGCCTCTACCAGCGGCTGATGACCAAGTCCGCGCCTCCAGGCGTCACCGGCTTCAACTGGGCCGAAGCGCAGTCCGCCTTCCTGCAAGGCAAGATCGGCATGTGGTTCGACGGCGTCGGCTTTGCCCCGCCGATGGAAAATCCGGAAAAGTCGCGAGTGGTCGGCAAGGTCGGCTATGGCGTCATGCCCAAGGGTCCCAAGGCGCACGCCGCGGGCACCTTCGGCGACGGCATCGGCGTGACGGCCGCCAGCGAGAAGAAGGAGGCCGCCTATCTGTTCTGTCAGTGGGCAGTGTCGCCGGCCATGGGCGCGCGGCTGCTGCAGGCAGGCGCCGGCGTCCCGTTTCGCAAATCGGTGCTTGAAGATCCCAAGGTGCGCGAAGGCGTCACCATGCCGGCGAGCTGGCTCGATGCGGTGGTCGGCTCCGGCAATGTTAGCCGGCTGTCGCTGCCGGTCATCATCCCGGTCACCGAATTCCGCGACATCTATGGAGTTGCGCTGACCAATTTGATCGCCGGCGCCGATCCCGCCGAGGAGCTGAAGAAGGCCACCGAGCAGTTCCAGCCGGTCCTCGACAGGAGCGAGCAAGGCTGATGTCCGCCACCACCCCAGAACGCACCGGGGTGACGACGCAAGCCATCGAAGGGAGCCAGACGATCCGGCTGGCTCCCAACTACTGGCCTTTCGTCGTTCCGGCGCTCGTCGTCGTCGGCGCAGTGATCGTCTTTCCCTGGGCCTTCACGCTGTGGATGAGCGTCAACCGCTGGACGCTCGGCCAGTCGCGAAGCTTTGCCGGGATGGAGAATTATCTGCGGCTGGCGGTCGACCAACGCTTCTGGGAATCGCTGCTCCATACCTTGAGCTACACCTTCCTCTCGGTTGCCGCGCCGATGCTGCTTGGCACCATCGCCGCCCTGATCTTCGACGCCAGGTTTCCGCTGCGCGGCCTGTTGCGCGGCGTCTTCGTGATGCCGATGATGGCGACGCCCGTCGCCGTGGCGCTGGTCTGGACGATGATGTTCCATCCCCAGCTCGGCGTCCTCAACTACCTTTTGTCGCTGATCGGCATCCCGGCGCAGGAATGGATCTTCAACGCCAACACGGTCATTCCGTCGTTGGTTGCGGTCGAGACCTGGCAGTGGACACCGCTGGTGATGCTGATCGTGCTTGGCGGCCTGGCGTCCGTGCCGCGCGAGCCGTTCGAGAGCGCCGAAATCGATGGCGCCAATGCCTGGCAGCAATTCTGCTATCTCACTTTGCCGATGATCGCGCCGTTCCTGATGATCGCGGTGATCATCCGCACCATCGATGCGCTGAAGAGTTTCGACATCATCTACGCCATGACCCAGGGCGGACCGGGCACGGCCTCGGAAACCATCAACATCTATCTCTACAACACCGCCTTCTCCTACTACGACATCGGCTATGGCTCGGCCATGGCCGTGGTGTTCTTCATCGTTATCGTCGCCCTGTCCTTCATCCTCTTGATGCTGCGCCAGCGCTCCCAGTGGATCGGCGTGGAGGGCAAATAGATGAGTTCACGGCTGCTCAATCAGGTCGGGCTGTTTTTCGCGGCCCTGGTCTTCGTCTCGCCGGCGATCCTGTTCTTCCTCTGGATGATCTCGCTGTCGCTGAAATTCGAGATCGACAACGGCGCCTACCCGCCGATCCTGGTCCCCGAACATCTCGCCTGGTCGAACTACGCAAAGGTGTTCGAGGAAAACAATTTCCTGCTCTATCTCTGGAATTCGGTTCTGGTGACCGGCACGGCGACACTTTTGGCACTCCTGATCGGCGTCCCGGCCGGCTATGGCATCGCACGGCTCAAGGCCGAACGATCGGCGGTCGTCATCATGATCGCCCGCATGACGCCGGGGCTTTCCTATCTCATCCCGCTTTTCCTGCTGTTCCAATGGGTCGGCATTCTCGGGACGCTGTGGCCGCAGATCATCATCCATCTGGTGGTGACGGTGCCGATCGTGGTCTGGGTGATGATCGGCTATTTCGAGACCACGCCGATGGAACTGGAGGAGGCGGCCAACATCGACGGCGCCTGCTCCTGGCAGGTGTTCCGGCTGGTCGCTTTGCCCATCGCCAAGCCGGGCATCGTGGTCGCCTTCATCTTGTCCGTCATCTTCTCATGGAACAATTTCGTCTTCGGCGTGGTGCTCGCCAGCCGCGAGACGCGCACGCTGCCGGTCGCCGTCTACAACATGCTCTCCTACGAGCAGGTGAGCTGGGGTCCGCTCGCCGCCGCGGCCCTGGTGGTGACGCTGCCGGTGCTGGTTCTGACCATGTTCGCACAAAGGCAGATTGTCGCCGGACTGACCGCCGGCGCCGTCAAGGGCGGCTGAGCGCTACCCGACATCAAACTTTTTCGAGGAAACCCAATGGCTTCGGTAACAATCAACAACGTGCAGAAGGCTTTCGGAACGGCCAAGATCATTCACGATGTCAGCGTCGACATCGCCGATGGCGAGTTCGTCATCCTCGTCGGCCCGTCGGGCTGCGGAAAGTCGACGCTGCTGCGCATGATCGCCGGCCTTGAAACGATCTCAGGCGGCAGGATCGCCATTGGCGACCGCATCGTCAACAATCTGCGGGCACGGGACAGGAATATCGCCATGGTGTTCCAGAACTACGCGCTCTATCCGCATATGACGGTGGCAGACAATATGGGATTTGCCCTGAAGATCAAGAAAGCCGATCCGGCCGATACCGCCAGCCGCGTCGGCCGAGCCGCCAGCATTCTGGGCCTCGACAAGCTGCTCGACCGTTACCCGCGCCAGCTCTCCGGCGGCCAGCGCCAGCGCGTCGCCATGGGCCGCGCGATCGTGCGCGATCCGCAGGTTTTCCTGTTCGACGAGCCGCTGTCCAATCTCGACGCCAAATTGCGCGTCCAGATGCGCGGCGAGATCAAGGCGCTGCACCAGCGGCTGGGTACCACCACCATCTATGTCACGCATGACCAGATCGAGGCCATGACCATGGCCGACAAGATCGTCGTGCTGCACGACGGCCTCGTCGAGCAGATCGGCGCGCCGCTCGACCTTTACGACCGCCCTGCCAATCTCTTCGTTGCCGGCTTCATCGGCTCTCCGGCCATGAACTTCATCACCGGCCACGTCGAGGAAAGCGTGTTCCGCAGCACCGGTGGACTGACCTTGCCGCTGCCGGAAGGCATCAACTTGGCAAAAATTCCCGCGGGTGAACTCATCTACGGCATCCGTCCCGAACATATCCGAGCAACGACTTCCCGGGGTATTGCCGGCACGATCGTGCTTCTGGAAGCCACCGGTTCGGAAATCTTCGCACGGGTCGACTGCGCCGGCGAAGAAATCTCCTGCCTTTTCCGGGAACGGCTTGCGCTGAAGCAGGGCGAGCAGATGCGGATCGAGATCGATCGTGCCTGTGCTCACCTGTTCGATGCCAAGACCGGCCGGCGATTGTAGGGCAAAGGTCCGATATCCCCGCGCAAAGGTCTCAAGCGACGGGTTAGCTCTTGCCACTCGCGTCGCTTGGCAGCAGTCTCGGCTCAAAGAGCCGCTCATCGGGTGGATGCCGGTGCGACAGGATTTTGCAATTGCGACAGGATTTTGCAATGACCCGCGATCAGATGCTCACCCACCTCCGCGCCGCCGGTGACGTCGCAAGCGAGGCGGCGGCGCATGGGCACCATCCCTTCGGCGCCGTCCTGGTCGGGCCCGACGACCGCATCCTCATGCGCCAGGGCAATCTCGACACGGTGCGTCACGCCGAGACCGAACTCGCCCGGCGCGCCGCGGCGGCCTACGAGCCGGAGTTCCTCTGGACCTGCACGCTGGTCTCAACCGGTGAGCCCTGCGCGATGTGCACCGGAACGCTCTACTGGGCGAATATCGGCCGGCTAGTCTACGGCTACGAGGAGGCCAAACTCTTGGCGCTCACCGGGGATCACGCGGAGAATCCGACGATGAGCCTCTCTTCGCGCACCGTGCTCGACTCCGGCCAGAAAAAGATCGAGGTCTTTGGCCCCTTCCCCGAAATCGCGGACGAACTGCTCGCGCCGCACCGCGATTTCTGGAACCGCTGACGGCTTCGTGCCAGTCGGCAAACCCCGGTCAATGGCAACAGCCGTCGGATCGATCGGAGCCGTAATGCTGCTGCCGTGCGCATGGGAAAGTCTCCCCGCTGGCTATGGAGGATTTATAACGATTTGGTGAGCGCGATGGGATTCGAACCCATGACCTACTGATTAAAAGTCAGTTGCTCTACCGGCTGAGCTACGCGCTCCCGCGGGCTCAAAAGCCGCCCTCGAAATTGCGCGGAACATAGGGAGAGTGCCTCGACCGGTCAACCGGAAAAAGAGGGTTCGTAAACACGGTGGCTTCGCCTCGTCGCGGCACTCTCTCGTCGCATCAGCGGAGAGAGCAACTAAGGAGCTCAGCCGTTTAGCCCGCAGCGGCATCCTGTCTCGGGAACAATTGCATAGGCCACTCGTTTTTCCAGCACGGGGACGTCCGCTAACCCTCGAGGAGAAGAGCAATGAACAGAATCACAGTGGGTATGCTGGCAGCCACGCTCTCGGCCACATTCGTTGCGGCGGAGGCAGTGCCCGTCAACGCCCAACCGAACTATGTGCCGCAATCCCAGGTCGCGGTGCCGGATGTGCAGACAGTCCAGTACCAGGAGTGGCGCAAGAACCGCTACAATCGCAGTTTTTCGCGTGACCGCAATTTTTCCCGCAATCGCGGCGCGTATTGGAACGGCCATCGCGGCTATCGCGAATATCGCCCCGGCTACCGTCGTCACGGCGATTATTGGTTCCCGCTCGCGGCCTTCGCTACCGGCGCGCTGATCACCGGCGCCATCATCAACAATGAACGCAATCGTGTCTATGAAGGCAACTCGCATGTGCAGTGGTGCTACGACCACTATCGCAGCTACCGTGCTTCGGACAACACGTTCCAGCCGAATTACGGCCCTCGCCGAGAGTGCCGTTCGCCTTACTGATCCAAAGTGTGAGTGCTGAGTAAAAAGCCCGCGCCGGAAACAGCGCGGGCTTTCTATCGAGATACCTAAGCGGGAAAGCCGTTGTCAGATCGCCCAGTTGATGCTCTTAAAAATCAAATATAGCGCTCCACCCTCACCACGCGGTGAACGGTAGGCCCCAAGAGCATCGCAAATTCGAGCCATCGCTCCAGTCAATTCCCAGCCTAGCGCTTCCAGGTCATTGTCGGCGTCCGTCACGTAGGCCTGCGTCAACTCATCTATGCTGTTCTTCTCGCCGAAGGAGCGAACCAGCCTGGCGTCGCTGAGTAGCTCGCCGGGCAAATTCGAATTTGCCCACGCCCACAGCCAGTTGCTGGCCTTGGCGCTCGTAGAGCCCGCAATCTGGATCTCGGTAACGATCTTGACGCCTCCTTCATCCGAGAACAGAAGCTTTCCAGCCTTAAGATCATAGTCATAGCGCGACCAGCTGCCGAGGTGGAAATCTTTGTTCAACCGGTCATTCTTGGCATTCAGCTGTTCGATAGCCTCGTCGCGCCACGCAGGATACCAGTCTGGCTTCATCCCCTCGCCCCATCACTCATCACCTCACGGGTGCTTATTGCACGCTCAGCGTTCTGCGAACAGCATCGCGCCAGCCGGCAAGCTTGGCTATGCGCACGGAGCCATCCATGTCCGGCTGGAATCGTCGCTCCAGCGCCCAGCTTTTCGCGAACTTCTTGGCATCCGGCCACACGCCCGCTTTAGAGCCAGCCAGCCATGCGGCGCCCAGCGCGGTCGTCTCCAGAATGGTCGGGCGGTCGACCGGTGCATCGAGGATGTCGGCGAGGCGCTGCATGGTCCAGTCGGACGCTACCATCCCGCCGTCGACCCGAAGCACGGTCTTGGCTGAGGCGCCCTTCCAGTCCTTGCGCATGGCGTCGAGCAGGTCGCGTGTCTGGTAGGCCACGGCTTCCAGGGCCGCGCGGGCAAACTCCGCCGGGCCGGAATTGCGGGTCAGCCCAAAGATGGCGCCGCGTGCTTCGGCATCCCAATGCGGCGCGCCCAGCCCGACGAAGGCGGGCACCAGATAGACGTTTTGCGTCGGATCAGCCTCGGCCGCCAATTTGCCGCTCTGCTCGGCCTTGCCGATCACCTTGATGCCATCACGCAGCCATTGGACGGCAGCACCGGCGATGAAGATCGAGCCTTCCAGCGCGTAGGTCGTCTTGCCGTTCAGCCTATAGGCGATGGTGGTCAGCAGTCGGTTTTTCGAGCGCACCAGATCGCTGCCTGTGTTGAGCAGCGCAAAACAGCCGGTGCCGTAGGTCGATTTCATCATGCCTGGCTCGAAGCAGGCTTGGCCAATGGTCGCCGCATGCTGGTCGCCGGCAACGCCGAGGATTCTTATCTCGGCGCCGAAGAGGTTTTTCTCCGTGATTCCAAAATCATCGGCACAGTCTTTTACCTCGGGAAGCATTTTTGACGGGATGTTGAGAATGGCCAGCAGCTCGTCGTCCCAGGCATTCTCAGCGATGTTGTAGACCAGCGTGCGCGAGGCGTTGGTGGCGTCCGTCGCGTGGACCTTGCCGCCGGTCAGCCGCCAGATCAGGAAGCTGTCGATGGTGCCAGCCAGCAATTCGCCTTTCTCGGCGCGCTTTCTAGCGCCCTTCACCTTGTCGAGCATCCAGGCGATCTTGGTGCCTGAAAAATAGGGATCGAGCAGCAGGCCGGTCTTGCGGGTGAACTTCTTCTCCAGGCCCTGCTTCTTCAGTTTCTGGCACAGTGGCGCGGTGCGCCGGTCCTGCCAGACGATGGCGTTGTGGATCGGCTTGCCGGTCGCCCTGTCCCAGATGACGACGGTCTCGCGCTGGTTGGTGATACCGAGCGCGGCCACCTCGGAAGCATTTCGGCCGGCCTTCTTCAATGCCGCCTTCACGGTAGACACGACACTCGCCCAGATATCCTCGGGATCGTGCTCGACCCAGCCGGAGGCCGGATAATGCTGGGTGAATTCCTTCTGCCCGCTGCCGACGACCTTCATCTGACCGTCGAACAGGATCGCCCGTGTCGAAGTCGTTCCCTGGTCGATTGCCAGCACAAAACCGCTCATTCCAGCGCCCTCCGTCTCGATACAAAGAGGGGAGACGGCAACGAGCCGCCTCCCCCAATTTCACACGGGCGCGAACGCCCGCATAGACAATGCTACTTCTGCCAGCTTTTCACCAGTTCGTCGTAGTTGATGGTGATCGGCTTTTCCTTCTCGTTCTCGATCTTCAGCTGAGGAGCGAGATTGCCTTTCTTGACCGCGTCGGCGTTCCAGTAGGCGAGGTCATGCTCTTCGGCCATCTTCGGGCCGATATCGCCCTGGACGCCCGACTTCTCGATGCGGCTCATCACCTTTTCCTGCTCACCGCAGAGCGAGTCCATCGCTTCCTGCGCCGTCTTGGCGCCCGACGAAGCATCGCCGATCGCCTGCCACCAGAGCTGTGCCAGCTTCGGATAGTCAGGCACGTTGGTACCGGTCGGCGACCACTGGACGCGCGCCGGCGAGCGGTAAAACTCGATCAGGCCGCCGAGCTTCGGAGCGCGCTCGGTGAAGCTCTTGTCGTGGATCGTGCTCTCGCGGATGAAGGTCAAGCCGACATGGCTCTTCTTCACGTCGACGGTCTTCGAGGTGACGAACTGCGCGTAAAGCCATGCGGCCTTGGCGCGGTCGGTTGGGGTCGACTTCATCAGAGTCCAGGAACCCACGTCCTGATAGCCGAGCTTCATGCCGTCCTTCCAGTAGACGCCATGCGGCGACGGCGCCATGCGCCACTTGGGCGTACCGTCGTCGTTCAGCACTGCCTTGGCGCCGGCATCGACCATCGAGGCGGTGAAGGCGGTGTACCAGAAGATCTGCTGCGCGACCGCGCCCTGAGCCGGAACCGGGCCGGATTCGGAGAAGGTCATGCCCTGGGCTTCCGCCGGAGCGTAGGCCTTCAGCCAGTCGAGGTATTTCTGGATCGAATAGACGGCAGCTGGGCCGTTGGTGTCGCCGCCGCGCGCCGTGCAGGAGCCGACCGGTCGCGAGTTCTCATCGACCTTGATGCCCCATTCGTCGACGGGCAGACCGTTCGGGAGGCCTTTGTCGCCGTTGCCGGCCATGGACAACCAGGCGTCAGTGAACCGCCAGCCGAGCGACGGATCCTTCTTGCCGTAGTCCATGTGGCCATAGACCTTCTTGCCGTCGATCTCTCGGCCGGTGAAGAACTCGGCGATATCCTCATAGGCCGACCAGTTGACTGGAACGCCGAGGTCGTAACCGTACTTGGCCTTGAAGTCGGCCTTGTTCTTCTCGTCGTTGAACCAGTCGTACCGGAACCAGTAGAGGTTCGCGAACTGCTGGTCGGGAAGCTGGTAGAGCTTCTTGTCGGGCGCGGTCGTGAACGAGGTGCCGATGAAGTCCTTCAGGTCGAGGTTCGGATTGGTGACGTCCTTGCCGTCGCCAGCCATCCAGTCGGTCAAATTGCGCACCTGCTGGTAGCGCCAGTGGGTGCCGATCAGGTCGGAATCGTTGACCCAGCCGTCATAAAGGTTCTGGCCGGTCTGCATCTGGGTCTGGATCTTCTCGACGACGTCGCCTTCCTGGATGACGTCATGCGTGATCTTGATGCCGGTGATGGCAGTAAAGGCCGGCGCCAGCACTTGCGATTCATACTGGTGCGTGGCGATGGTTTCCGAAACGACCTTGATGTCCATGCCGGCGAAAGGCTTCGCGGCATCGATGAACCACTGCATTTCGGCTTCCTGGCCGGCGCGGTCGAGCGTCGAAAGCGGACCGATTTCCTTGTCCAGGAAGGCTTTCGCCTCGTCCATACCGGCATAGGCGTTGCCAACCCCGAGCAATAGGACAAGCGCAGTCGTTGATGTTAAAAATTGCCGTCGCATTGTGTTTCCTCCACTGTTTTAAGGTTTCAAGTGCGATCTGGAGCGGCCGCCGGCACGCGGTCGCTCCAACAGTTTCCCCCTCTATACGTAGCGGAACACGCCAACGGCGTAGACCACGGAGAGAGCGAGAGCCCACCACAGGTTGGATCCGACGAGACCCAACCAAGCGAGATGGATAAAGGCGCTGCCAAGCAGCGAGAGGAAGAGACGGTCGCCGCGCGTTGTCTCGAAACGCAGCACGCCGACGCGCGGATTGCCGCCCGGCGAGGCATATTCCCACGCCGCCATGCCGCACAGCAGCAGAAGGATGGTCCCGAAGAAGGCCGCGGTCGGCCAGGTCCATGCCATCCAGGTGAGGTCGAAATTCATGACCAAACCCTCCCCGGGGTGAAGCCCTTGGCGATGGTGTTGCGCGCGAACTTCTGCGTTCGTTTCATCAAACCCTCCCCAGGGCGAAGCCCTTGGCGATGTAGTTGCGCACGAACCAGATGACCAGCGCGCCGGGGATCAGCGTCAGCACGCCGGCGGCGGCGAGCAGGCCCCAGTCCATGCCGGCGGCCGAGACCGTGCGGGTCATGGTGGCGGCGATCGGCTTGGCGTCGGTCGTGGTCAGCGTGCGGGCGATAAGCAGTTCCACCCACGAGAACATGAAGCAGAAGAAGCAGGCGACGCCGATGCCGCTCGCGATCAGCGGCATGAAGATCCTGACGAAGAAGCGCGGGAACGAGTAGCCGTCGATATAGGCGGTCTCGTCGATTTCCTTCGGCACGCCCGACATGAAGCCTTCGAGGATCCACACCGCCAGCGGCACGTTGAACAGGCAATGCGCCAGCGCGACGGCGATGTGGGTGTCGATCAGGCCGAAGGCCGAATAGAGCTGGAAGAAGGGCAGCGCGAACACCGCCGGTGGCGCCATCCGGTTGGTCAGCAGCCAGAAAAACAGGTGCTTGTCGCCGAGGAAGCGATAACGCGAGAAGGCGTAGGCCGCCGGCAGCGCCGCTGCCACCGAGATCACCATGTTCATCACCACATAGGTGATCGAGTTGATGTAGCCCGAATACCAGGATGCATCGGTGAAGATGGTGACGTAATTGGCGATCGTAGGCTGATGCGGATACAGCGTCAGCGAGGAGACGATCTCGGCATTGGTCTTGAAGCTCATATTGATGAGCCAGTAGATCGGCAGCAACAGCACGATGATGTAGACCGTCGGCACGATCCACCACCAGCGCGATTCCTCGCCGCGACGGCGCATCAGCCGCGCGATCTGGTCCTGCGACATTGCGCTGGCAAGTCCTTCCGAAGCCGTCGTTTCGCTCACTCTTTCCTGCCTCGTCGTTCTTTCGTTGGCGCCGCTCATCTCAGCGCTCCGCGTCGTAGTTGGTCATCACGGTGTAAAACACCCATGACAGCAGAAGAACGATGAGGAAGTAGACCAGCGACATGGCCGCGGCCGGGCCGAGGTCAAACTGGCCGAGCGCCGTCTTGACCAGGTCGATCGAAAGGAATGTCGTCGAGTTACCCGGTCCGCCGCCCGTCACCACGAAAGGCTCCGTGTAGATCATGAAGCTGTCCATGAAGCGTAGCAGCACGGCGATCAGCAGCACCCGGTTCATCTTCGGCAGTTGGATGTAGCGGAACACCGCCCAGCGCGAGGCACCGTCGATCTTGGCCGCCTGATAGAAGGCATCCGGAATGGAGACCAGGCCCGCATAGCAGAGTAGCACGACGAGGCTGGTCCAGTGCCAGACGTCCATGATGATGACGGTGACCCAGGCGTCGAACGAATCCTGCACGTAGTTGTAGTCGATGCCGAGCGCATTGACGTAATAGCCGAGCAATCCGATGTCGTTGCGCCCGAAAACCTGCCAGATGGTGCCGACGACGTTCCACGGGATCAACAGCGGCAGTGCCATCAGCACCAGGCAGACCGGTACGCCCCAGCCCTTCTTGGGCATGTTGAGGGCTATGAAGATGCCGAGCGGCACTTCGATGGCGAGGATGATAAAGGAGAAGATGAGGTTACGGACCATCGCCTCCCAGAAGCGGCTGGAAGAGAGCAGTTCCTCGAACCACTCGGTGCCGGCCCAGAAGAAGACGTTGTTTCCGAACGTGTCCTGCACCGAATAGTTGACGACGGTCATCAGTGGGATCACCGCCGAGAACGCCACCAGCACCAGCACCGGCAGCACTAGGAACCAGGCCTTGTTGTTCCAGGTCTTTTCCATCTATGCCCCCATCTCGACGCGCCAGGAATCGGCATAGATGTTGATGCCGGCCGGGTCGAACCGCATCTTTGGTTCAGCGGGTACGGTTTCGTCCTCACCGATCACGGCAGCGATGTCGCGCCCTTCGAGCTTGGCGCGCACCACCTTGTGGCGGCCGAGATCCTCTATCTTGCTGACCTGCACGGCCATGCCGTCGCGGCCGAGCCGGACATATTCGGGACGAATGCCAAGCTCGATGGCGCCGCTGGCTGCCTTGGGTGCGCCTGGCAGTTCGATCCGCTGCGATCCAAGCGTCGCCGTCTTGCCGTCGATTGCCACCGGCATGACGTTCATGCCGGGCGAGCCGATGAAATAGCCGACGAAAGTGTGGCGCGGCCGTTCGAACAGTTCCGCCGGCGTGCCGATCTGGACGATACCGCCATCATACATGACCACGACCTGGTCGGCGAAGGTAAGCGCCTCGGTCTGGTCGTGCGTGACATAGACCATGGTGTAGCCGAAGCGGCGGTGCAGCTGCTTCAACTGCGAGCGCAGCACCCACTTCATATGCGGATCGATGACGGTCAGCGGCTCGTCGAACAGAATGGCGTTGACATCCGAGCGCACCAGTCCGCGGCCGAGCGAGATCTTCTGCTTCTGGTCGGCGGTCAGCCCCCTCGCCTTCTTCTTCGCCCACGACGCCAGGTCGATCATCTCGAGCGTCTCGCGCACCTTGCGGTCGACATCGGCTTCCGGCACGCCGCGATTGCGCAGCGGGAAGGCCAGATTGTCGTAGACGGTCATCGTGTCGTAGATGACCGGGAACTGGAACACCTGCGCGATGTTGCGCTCTTGCGTCGACAGACTGGTCACATCCTTGCCGTCAAACAGCAACCGGCCATGTGAGGGATGAAGGAGACCCGAAATGATGTTGAGCAGCGAGGTTTTGCCGCAACCGGAGGGCCCGAGCAGCGCATAGGCGCCGCCATCCTCGAAGACGTGATGCACTTCCTTGAGAGCAAAATCGGCATCTGTCCGCGGGTTCGGCAGGTAGGAGTGACGGATGTGATTGACGTCGATGCGCGCCATATCGCTCTCCTATGCCGCCAGCTTCGGTGCGCTTACGGCGCGGCCTTGCCCGTCGAAGACCATGATGTGACGCGGGTCGATAAACACGTCGATCGCGGCGTCAGTCTCGAAATCGAGGATACCGTGGGTCAGCATGACCCAGCGCGCATCGGCGAAGTCGAGATGAATGAAGCTCTCCGACCCGGTGATCTCGGTGATGGTGACCTTCGCACGCACCGGCACGGCCAACGCATTGGGCCGATCGAGCGAAAGATGGTGCGGCTGGAAGCCGACCGTATAGTTCGCATCGGCAATGCCGACGAGTTCGGCCGGCACCGGCAGCTTGACGCCGCCTTCGAGCAAAAAGTCCGGACCCTTCTTGGCCAGCACGATGGTGTTGAGCGGCGGGTCGGCGAAAGTTTTGGCCGTCACCAGATCGACCGGCTTGCGGAACACGTCGATTGTCGGGCCGAACTGGGTGATGTGGCCTTCGGAAAGTGTCGCCGTATTGCCGCCGAGCAGCAGCGCTTCATGCGGCTCGGTCGTGGCATAAACGAAGATGGTGCCGGCGGCGGCAAAAATCCTCGGCAGTTCGGCGCGCAGTTCTTCGCGCAGCTTGTAATCGAGATTGGCAAGCGGCTCGTCGAGCAGAACCAGGCTGGCATTCTTGACGATGGCGCGCGCCAGTGCGGTGCGCTGCTGCTGGCCGCCGGACAGGCTGAGCGGCGTGCGGTCGAGGTAAGGTGTCAGTTTCAAAAGGGCGGCGGCTTCACGCACCTGACTGTCGATCTTGGCCTGCTCGACGCCGGCCACCCGCAACGGCGAGGCGATGTTCTCATAAACGGTCATCGCCGGATAGTTGATGAACTGCTGGTAGACCATGGCGATCTTGCGCTTCTGCACCGGCACGCCGGTGACATTCTGGCCGTCGAACCAGATCGAACCGGAGGTCGGCACATCGAGGCCGGCCATCAGCCGCATCAGGCTGGTCTTGCCGGAAAGCGTGGGCCCGAGCAGGACGTTGAGCGAGCCATGCTTAAGCGTCAACGACACGTCGCGGATATGCTCGACCGCACCAACCTTCTTGGTGACGTTCCTCAGTTCCAGCATGACGCCTCCTCCCAGGCCTTCCGCATCAGCTCAAACCCCTCTTCATTCGGCAGCCGCGACATGTCGCCGGCTTATGCCGCGCATGAATTCATCGAGCGCGGCCACCTGTTCGCGGCTGAGATGCAGACCGCGCTTGGTCCGGCGCCACAATACATCTTCTGATGTGACCGCCCATTCGTTTTGAACGAGGTAGCGCACCTCGGCCTCAAAAAGATCGGCGCCAAAGTTACGGCCGAGATCAGCATTCGATTTGGCCAGCCCCAACAGCATCCTGGCGCGGGTGCCGTAGAGCCTAGTCAGCCGGCGGGCCAGGCGCGCGTCGAGGAACGGATAGGCGGTTTTTAGTTTCGCCACTTCGGCATCGAAACCAGTGGCCGGGAAATCGCCGCCCGGCAGTGGCGCGTTTGCCGTCCACGGCTTGCCGCGCTTGCCAAGAAAACCCTCGATCTTTTCCAGCATCGATTCCGACAGCCGGCGATAGGTGGTGATCTTGCCGCCGAAGGCGTTGACGATGGGGGCAGCGCCCTCGCCGCCATCGGCTTTGAGCACATAGTCGCGCGTCGCTTCCTGCGCCTTGGAGGCGCCGTCATCATAGAGCGGACGAACGGCCGAATAGGTCCAGACGATGTCCGTGCGCTTGACCGGTTGCGCGAAATATTCGCTTGCCGCGGCGCAGAGGTAGTCGATCTCGGTGTCGGTTATCTTCACGTCATGTGGATCGCCGGGATAGTCCTGGTCGGTGGTGCCGATCAGTGTGAACTCTTCCTCATAGGGAATGGCGAAGATGATGCGGCCATCCCGGTTCTGGAAGAAATAGGCACGCGGATCGTCGAACTTCTTGGCGATGACGATATGGCTGCCCTGCACGAGGCGGACATTGTGCACATCGTGGAGGCCGACGACGCCGGAAAGTACATGATCGACCCAGGGCCCGGCGGCATTGACCAGCAGGCGCGCCTTGATCTCCTCGGTCTCGCCGGTCTGCAGATCCTCGATCTGGACCGTCCACAAACCGTTTTCGCGGCGCGCACCGACCACTTTCGTGCGGGTGCGGACCGTTGCACCGCGGTCGGCGGCATCACGCGCATTCAGTGCCACCAGCCGTGCATCGTTGACCCAGCCATCCGAATATTCGAAGGCCTTTTTAAACAATGGTTTCAGAGGCTTGCCGGCCGGATCCCTGGCCATGTCCAGCGTCCTGGTCGCCGGCAGCAATTTGCGCCCGCCGATGTGGTCGTAGAGGAAGAGACCGAGCCTGATCAGCCAGGCTGGGCGCAGGCCCTTGGCATAGGGCAGCACGAAGCGCATCGGCCAGATGATGTGCGGCGCATTCTTCCAGAGAACCTCGCGCTCCATCAGCGCCTCGCGCACCAGGCGGAATTCGTAGAATTCTAGGTAGCGCAGGCCGCCATGGATCAATTTGGTCGAGCCCGAGGAGGTCCCGCTGGCCAAGTCGTTCATCTCGGCGAGGAAGACGGAAAAGCCGCGCCCAACGGCATCGCGGGCGATACCGCACCCATTGATGCCGCCACCAATGACGAAAATGTCACGGATCGGAGATGCGTCCACGAATTCCTCCAACGATTTCGCATTGCACCATTTTTGGCCTTTTACGAAACCGTGTCGGAATTATTTCGAAATGATAACGAATGTCAAACGAAATATCACAAGCCTGTGAGAAGACTGCGATGGAGCGTCGAAATCGCTTAACCGAGCGATGTTTCGATCAGTTGAACCTCGGCTTCCTGGCAGATTTTGCGCACCGACGGGATGTCGCAACGGTCGGTGATGAAGGTGTTGACCTGCGACAGGTGGCCGATGCGCACCGGGGCGGTTCGCTCGAATTTGGTCTGGTCGGAAACCAGGATGACATGCCTTGCGTTGGCGATGATCGCCTGCGCCACTTTGACCTCGCGGAAATCGAAGTCGAGCAAGGCGCCGTCATGATCGATGGCGGAGGCGCCGATCACCGCATAGTCGACCTTGAACTGCCTGATGAAGTCGACCGCCGCCTCGCCGACCACACCGCCGTCGGAACCGCGCACGACACCACCGGCAATCACCACCTCGATCGAGGGATATATCCGCATCCTATTGGCAACATTGATGTTATTGGTGATGACCATGAGACCGCTGTGATCGAGCAGCGCTTTGCTGACGGACTCTGTCGTGGTGCCGATGTTGATGAACAACGAGGCGTTATCGGGGATCAGCCTGGCCGCCGCCCGGCCGATCGCCTCCTTCTCGTCGGCGGCGATCTTGCGCCTGGCCTCATACTCCATGTTCTCGATGCCGGACGGGAACAGCGCGCCGCCATGGATGCGCGAAAGCAGCCGCTGGTCGCACAAATCGTTGAGATCCTTGCGTATGGTCTGCGGCGTCACATTGAAATGTGTGGCCAGATCCTCGACTAGCACCCGACCATGATCCTTGGCCATCTGGATGATTTCAGCATGGCGTGGCGACAGATACATAGGGCAACCTCCCGTTTTCGTTTTTCTTGTCTATAGTCGAAAACGAAACCGATGAAAAGGCATAAGCCGGCTAACGAAATGCATATGATCGCAAAGGCAAACGCCAGCGCAATCCCGGCTGGACTTGCTCAGACCACACCGCGCGCGATTTCCGTGACGACGGTGAAGGCCATATCGACATCGGCGGCGGTCGCTTCGAACTGTCCGACCTGGAAACGGATGGCTATCCGTCCATCGACCCGCGTCTGCGTCAGGTAGATGCGGCCATCGTCGTTGATCGCATTGACCAGCCGCAGATTGTGCTCGTCCGCCTCCGCGTCGGTTGCTGCCTTGTGTCGGAACGAGAACAGCGACAGCATAGGCTCGCTGACGATCTCGAAATCCGGCTCGCTTGCCAGCCGCGCGGCAAGCCCTTCGCTCCACGCGACATGGTTGCGGATCATCGTGCGCAGGTTTTCCAGCCCATGCGCACGCAACAGGAACCACAATTTCAACGCGCGGAAGCGCCGGCCGAGCGGCACCGACCATTCGGAATAGTTGATGATGCCGTCATGACCGTGCGTCTTCAGATAATCCGGCTTGATAGCCAGCGTCCTGACATGGCTTTCCGGGTCGCGCAGGAACTGGATCGAGCAGTCGAACTGGGCTCCGAGCCATTTGTGCGGATTGAAAACGACCGAATCGGCACCTTCGACACCCGTCCAGAAATGCCGATACTCTGGACAGATCATTGCAGATCCGGCCCAGGCGGCATCGACGTGGAGATAAAGGCCATGCCGCCGCGCCACCTCGGCAACCGCTGCAATATCGTCGGTGCCGCCGGCGCTGGTGCCGCCGACACAAGCGATGATCCCCGTTGGCAGCATGCCGGCTTCCCGGTCGGCGACGATCGCCGCCTCGAGGGCTGCCGTATCCATGGCGCGAAAACGACCACCGACGGGAATGCGCACGAGATTGTCCTCGCCGATGCCGGACACCCAGATCGCCCGGTCGATCGAAGTGTGCACCTGGTCGGAGGAATAGATGCGCAATCGCGCTTGCCCGGCCAGGCCTTGCTTGTTGCCTTGCCAGTCGAGAGCCCGTTCGCGCATGGTCAGCACCGCGGCCAGTGTCGCCGACGAGGCCGAATCCTGGATCACCCCGGCGAACCCTTCGGGCAGGCCGAGCGCCTGGCGCATCCAGTCGACGGTGCGCGTTTCGAGTTCGGTCGCCGCCGGCGACGTCTGCCAAAGCATGCATTGCGCGGCCATCGCCGAAACCAGATATTCCGCCACCACCGAGACCGGCGCCGCATTGGCCGGGAAGTAGGCAAAGAAACGCGGATGCTGCCAATGCGTCATCCCCGGCAGAATCTTCTCTTCGAAGTCGGCGAAGATCCGGTCCATCGGTTCGGCGTCTTCGGGTGGAGACGCCTCTATGCTTCTAAAGATGTCGCCGGGCTCGACCAGCGGCCGCACCGGCCGCTCGCGCAGCGTGTTGCGGTAGTCGGCGCCCCAGTCGGCGGCACGCCGCGACCACTGCCGGAACTCATCGTTGTTCATCCTATCCTCCCGACATGATCCCTCGCCGCCATCCGCCGCGGCTGGCCCTTATTATTTAACGCGTGAAATATATGCAACCACCCGCGAATGCGGAACGCCTCAGCCAGGGAAATCAGGCAGGCTGGCAAAGGCCGTCTTCAGCGCATTCGACCAGCCGTCCGAGATCGTGCGGTAATATTGGTCGTCCTGGCCGATCCGCTTTTTCAATCCGACCTTGAAAGCGTCCTTCTCCAGGAAGAGCAGGTCGAGCGGCAAGCCGACGGATAGGTTCGACTTCAACGTCGAATCGAACGACACCAGCAGCAGCTTCACGGTCTCGGCGAGGCTCATCGTCTTTTCATAGGCGCGGATGATGATGGGCTTGCCGTATTTGGTCTCGCCGATCTGGAAAAACGGCGTGTCATCGGTCGATTCGATGAAATTGCCTTCGGGATAGATCATGAACAGGCGCGGCTCGCTGCCCTTGATCTGGCCGCCGAGAATGAAGGAGGCATTGAAGTAGGAATCCGCCTTCTCGCCGGCTGGTGACGAACTGGCGATGACTTCCTTGACCGTGTCGCCGACCAGCCGCACCGTCTGATACATTGACGGCGTCTCCAGCAGCGTGGCGTGACGATCGGCAACTGCCTTGGTGCGTTCATCAAGCAGGCTGACCACGGCCTGCGTCGTCGCCAGGTTGCCCGCCGACATCAAAACGATGACGCGCTCGCCCGGCTGTTCCCAGACATGCATCTTGCGGAAGGTGGAAATCGAATCCATGCCGGCATTGGTGCGCGTGTCCGACATGAACACGAGCCCGCGATCGATCTTCAGGCCGACGCAATAAGTCATGGAATCTCTTCTGGCGGCAATCCTGCGTAGGATTACTGCTCCACCGTGACGGTGACCGCAAGCTGTTCTTCGACCTGTCCCAGCCGAATTCCCGACACCGGCGTGGCGTCGCGGTAGTCGCGGCCGGTTGCCACCTTTACATAGCGCTCGTCAGGCGAAATGCCATTGGCGGCGTCGAAGGCAACCCAGCCGAGGCCCGAAACATGCGCTTCGGCCCAGGCATGACTTGCGGCCTGCTCGACCGTCGCATCCAGCATCAGATAGCCGCTGACGTAACGGGCCGGAAAGCCCATGGCGCGGGCAGCGGCGGCAAAGACATGGGTGTGATCCTGGCAGACACCGGTTTTCAGCGCCAAGGCTTCCTCCGCCGGCGTCGTCGCATTGGTGGTGCCGGGCGTGTAGGCGACGCGCTCGCTAATAACAGCCATCAGCCGGTGCAGCCTTTCGATGTCGGTGCCCTTGCCAACCGATGTGGCGAGTTCGCGAACACCACTGCCGATCGCCGTCAATGGTGTTTCATGGCTGTACAGCCATAGCGGTGTGAACCCCTGGTGTGGTCCGGAGACGCCTGCGGTGTCGCGCGTCACCACTTCGCCTGATGCTTCCACCGTGATGAAGTCGCGCTCGCCCTCGACGCTCAACAGCCTTGTGTCATTGCCGAAATGGTCGACAAAGCGAACCTCTTCGCGCGCGCCTTCGATCGCCAGCGCCCAGGACAAAACAGTCTGCGTCGATCCGCTGACCGGAAGCAGCCGCAACCGCTGCAACAGATAGTGCACCGGTGCATCGTAGCGGTATTCGGTCCGGTGGGTGATCTTCAGCCGCATGCGCTATGTCCCGCCTGTGAGCATGATCCTGTCCCAGTTTTCGGAGTCATGCTCAATTGAACCGGTAGTCCTGCGCGATCTCGTCGCCGAGCCTGGTGTTGTCGCGAATGAAATTGGCCAGGAATTCATGTAGGCCGGCATCGAAAATATCCTTGATCGATCCGGCTCTCAGCATCGTCTGCGTTTTCTCCGCCGTTGCGTGGCAGGCATGACGTTCGCCGTAATCGTCGCCGAGGAACTTCAGATGCTCCGACAGGAAGCGATAGCAGAAGGTCAGCGAGCGCGGCATGCGGACATTGAGGATCAGATAATCGGCGATGTTGGTCGGCTTGTAGTCGGCGTCATAGACCCAGCGATAGGAGCGATGCGCCGACACTGAACGGAGGATCGATTCCCACTGGTAGTTGTCGAGCGTCGAGCCGACCCAGGAGATCGACGGCAGAAGTACGTAGTATTTCACGTCGAGGATGCGCGCCGTGTTGTCGGCGCGCTCGACATAGGTGCCGAGTTGGGAGAAATCGAAAATCTCGTTGCGCAGCATGGTGCCGTAGAACGAGCCGCGGATCAGCGCCGTCTCGCGCTTGATCGCGTCGAGCACGCTGGGCAGGTCGCGCTCGTCGATCGGCCTGGCCAGCATTCGCTTCAGCGACATCCAGGCTTCGTTGATGCTCTCCCATGTCTCGCGCGTCAGCGCGGTGCGCACCATGCGGGCATTGTTGCGGGCCGTCTCGATCGACGCCATCGTGCTCGACGGATTCGACGTGTCGCGCAAAAGAAAGTCGGCGACATTGGCGGCGGTATAGTCAGAATATTTCTGACTGAAGGTGATGTCGGAACCGGCGCTGAGCAGCACTGAACTCCACTCTTCCGAGGCGTTCTGCGTGCGGGTCAGCGCCATGCGCAGACCCGCATCGACCAGCCGCGCCATATTCTCCGCTCGCTCGATATAGCGGTTCATCCAGTAAAGCCCGTTGGCGGTGCGGCCGAGAAGCATGTCAACGTGCCTCGATTTTGAGCGAGTAGCGAATAGCGAGTAGCGAATAGGGGAAAAATAGCTTCATAACTTTTGTTGCAGGCTCCTGATCATAGAACGTAGCATTTTCCCGATCTCATCGGCTTTGCTAAGCAAGCGCACCACCTCTGCTTCGACCATCAACCCTACTTTTGCGGACACGATCAGGTGCGTTTCCAACTCTTTGAGAGACCCCTGGGCCATGCGAAGAAATTGAATGAATGATCCCGTACTTTCTCGCCCATGCCCTTCAGCGATGTTTGCGGCAATTGATACGGACGACCGCCGCATCTGAGAGGTCATTCCGTAGACTTCGCTGTTTGGAAAGGCCTTTGTTACCGAATAGCAATCTACGGCCAACTCGACGGCCGCCTTCCAAACAATCAAGTCCCTGTAAGAGTTAATCGTCGTTTTGCTGCCCTTCCCCTATTCGCTACTCGCTACTCGCTATTCGCTTCAATCATCCAGCACCCACGTATCCTTCGTCCCGCCACCCTGCGAGGAATTCACGACCAGCGACCCCTCCTTCAGCGCGACGCGGGTCAGCCCGCCGGGCACGATCTGGATGCGGTCGGAGACCAGCACATAGGGCCTGAGATCGACATGGCGCGGCGCCAGCCCCTTGTCGGTCAGGATCGGGCAAGTCGACAGCGCCAGTGTCGGCTGGGCGATGTAGTTCGACGGCTTTGTCGCAAGCTTCTTGGAAAAATCCTCGCATTCCTTCTTGGTCGCCGCCGGCCCGACCAGCATGCCGTAGCCGCCGGAACCGTGGACCTCCTTGATCACCAGCTCGCCGATGTGTTCAAGCACATATTTCAGGCTGTCCGGCTCCGAACAGCGCCAGGTCGGAATGTTGCCCAGGATCGCCTTGCGGCCGGTGTAGAATTCAATGATCTCGGGCATGTAGGAATAGATCGCCTTGTCGTCGGCGATGCCGGTGCCCGGCGCATTGGCGATGGTGATGTTGCCGGCACGGTAGACATCCATGATGCCGGGTATGCCAAGTGCGGAGTCAGGGCGGAAGGTCAGCGGGTCGAGGAAGGAATCGTCGACGCGGCGGTACAGCACGTCGATCTGCTTGTAGCCTTCGGTCGTGCGCATCGCGACATGGCCGTCGACGACCCGCAGATCCTGGCCTTCGACCAGTTGCACGCCCATCTGGTCAGCAAGAAAGGCATGTTCGAAATAGGCGGAGTTGAAGCTGCCGGGCGTCAACACGGCAATGGTCGGCGCGCCCTTGGTGCTTTGCGGCCGCACCGCCGCCAGCGACTGGCGCAGAAGCTGCGGGTAGTTCTCCACCGGCCGCACCTTGATCTTCTGGAACAGCTCGGGGAACAGCTGCATCATCGTCTCGCGGTTCTCCAGCATGTAGGAGACGCCCGACGGCGTGCGCGCATTGTCCTCCAGCACATAGAATTCGTCCTCTGAGATGCGGACGATATCGACGCCGATAATGTGGGTGTAGACGCCGGCCGGCGGCCTGACCCCGATCATCTCGGGCAGAAACGCCTCGTTCTTGGCGATCAACTCCCTGGGAATGCGCCCGGCGCGCAGGATTTCCTGGCGATGGTAGATGTCGTCGAGGAAGGCGTTCAGCGCCTGCACGCGTTGCTCGATGCCTTGCGTGAGGCGCCGCCATTCATTGCCTGAAATGATGCGGGGTACGATGTCGAACGGGATCAGCCGTTCGGAGGCTTCCTGCTCGCCATAGACGGCGAAGGTGATGCCGGTCTTGCGGAAGACGCGTTCGGCGTCCTGCATCTTCTCGGTAAGCCTGGCCGGATCCTGCTCCTTCAGCCAGCGATCATAAGCCGAATACGGTCTTCTCAATCCGGAGACTTCCGGAAGCATTTCATCGAACGCTGCCAATCGCATACTCCCCTGTGACACCATTTCACTGGCGTCGCAGAAGAAAATCAAGCGCAATCGGTCATTTGGGAGATGCGGACGATCAGTATGTTGCGGCTGCCTAAAATTGAGGCAGCTGAAATATGCCGGTAGTCAGGCTTTGCCTCGTGTCCGGGCAAGTGCGTTTCGTGGCTAGAATGCGCGGAACGTGACGACGGTGAATGTGTCCTTGATGCCGGGGAGAATCTGCACCTTCTCGTTGACGAAGTGGCCGACATCTTCCTCGTCGTCGACATAGAATTTGGCGAGCAGATCGTAGTTGCCGGCGGTGGAGTAGATTTCCGAGGCGATCTCGGCATCGGCAAGCGCGCTGGCAACCTCATAGGATTTGCCCAGCTCGCATTTGATCTGCACGAAAAACGCCTTCATGGCTTCGTCCCGCTAAACGTCCAAGTCCAAGCGGCCCTTCTGGCAGACTGGAGGCGGGCTTTCAAGCGCTGGAATGAATGCTCAGCCGGCTCGGGCCCAGGCTACCGCCTCTCGCAGGCCTGTCACCGGCATGCCGCGCTTGAACCGAGCGAGATGAATATTCTCACCATCGCTGAAACCACGATGGGCTGCCAAGCGTATGTTATGATGCGTCTTCGGACAGCGCTGTTTTTGAGGGAAGATATTTCGCGGGACAACGGAGACAGGCCATGCGCCGCGCCTTTTTCGCATTCGCAGTCGTTCCATTCATTTTCGTGTCGTCGGCGTTTGCTGGCGACGCCGAAATCAAGGCTGGGCAGTCTGTCATCGACGGCCAACTGAAGGCCCTTATCGCCAATGACGGCGCCACCGCCTACAGCTTCGCCGCCCCGAATGTGAAACGGGTCTTCCCGACCGTGGACGCCTTCATGAACATGGTGACCAACGGCTACCCGCCGGTGCGCAAGCCGCAGACCTATTCCTTCGGAAAGGTCGAGGAGACGGCTCCGGGTTCGATCGTCCAGCAGGTGCTGATCGTCGGTCCCGACGGCAAGGACTACGAAGCTGTCTACACGTTGCAGCAACAGCCCGACGGCACCTTCCAGATCACCGGCTGCAGCCTGCGTGCATCGAATTCGCTGAGCACTTGAAGCCTCAGCGCAACGGAATATCGCCCCTCGCCCAACCCTCGGTGATTTCCGCGCCGCGTGTCCCGAACGTGCCGGCCTCGATGGCAGCACGGATGTCCTGCATAAGGCTCTGATAATACGAGAGATTGTTCCAGGTCAAAAGCATGGCCCCGAGCCCCTCCTGCGAGCGCACCAGATGGTGGAGATAGGCGCGCGAGTAGTCCCGGGCGGCCGGGCAATCGCTTTCCTCGTCCAAAGGGCGCGGATCGTCGGCATGGCGGGCGTTGCGCAGATTGACCTTACCGCGCCTGGTGTAGGCAAGGCCATGCCGGCCGGCTCGCGTCGGCATCACGCAATCGAACATGTCGATGCCGCGCGCCACCGATTTCAGGATATCGTCAGGCGTGCCGACGCCCATGAGATAGCGCGGTTTGTCATCAGGTAGTTCCGGACAGGTGATGTCGAGCATCTCGAGCATCACTGCCTGCGGCTCGCCGACGGCCAGGCCGCCGACGGCGTAGCCCTTCAGCCCCATCGCGCTCAGCGCCTGCGCCGACCGCATCCTGAGTGCCGCGTTGTCGCCGCCTTGCACGATGCCGAACATCGCCTTGCCCGGCTGATCGCCGAACGCCGTCTTGCAGCGCTCGGCCCAGCGCAGCGACAGTTCCATGGCGCGCTCGATCTCCTTCATCTCGGCCGGCAGCGCCGTGCATTCGTCGAGCTGCATCTGGATGTCGGAATCGAGCAGCCCCTGGATCTCGATCGAGCGCTCCGGTGACATCTCATAGGCGGCGCCGTCGATATGCGAGCGGAAGGTGACGCCTTTTTCGGTCAGCTTCCTCAACTTCGACAGCGACATCACCTGGAAACCGCCGCTGTCGGTCAGGATCGGATGCGGCCAGCGGGCGAACTCGTGCAAGCCGCCGAGCCGCGCCACACGCTCGGCACCTGGCCGCAGCATCAGATGGTAGGTGTTGCCAAGGATGATGTCGGCGCCGACGCCGCGCACCTGGTCCATATACATGGCCTTGACGGTGCCGCCGGTGCCGACAGGCATGAAAGCCGGCGTGCGGATTTCGCCGCGCGGCATATCGATCACACCACGCCGCGCCTTGCCGTCAGTCGCCAGAACCTTGAAGCTGAACGGCTTAGCCATTGAATTCCTTGTCGTGGACCGTAGCGCCCGGTGCCTGCTTGTCGAGCGACTGGCGGTATTGGATGCAGCCGCGCATGAATTTTGGCCAGGGCGGCACGGCGATCGCCGGTTCGATCCTCTCCGGCAAGAGCGACCACAGATCGGGGTGATGCCAGCACAGATCATGGCCGGTGGAATCGCGATGCTGGCGAATGCCGGCACGCAGTTTTTTCACCTCCGCGATGAGAGCATCGCGATCCAGGCTCTCGAGATCATCGTCCATCGCTTGTCTCCGCTCGATAAAGCAGGCTTGCGTCGCCATACGAGTAGAATCTGTAACGATTCTCGATGGCATGCGCATAGGCCGCGCGCATCGTTTCAAGACCGCTGAAGGCCGAAACCAGCATGAACAGCGTCGAGCGCGGCAGATGGAAATTGGTCATCAGCATGTCGGCGGTGCGAAAACGATAGCCGGGCGTGATGAAGATGTCTGTCGGGCCGGACCAGGCAGCCAGAGCACCGTCCTCACGCGCAGCACTCTCCAGCAGGCGCAGCGAGGTCGTGCCAACCGCAACGATGCGCCTGCCCCTCGCCTTGGCCGCATTGAGCGCGTCCGCTGTGTCTGCGCTGACCGAGCCCGTCTCGGCGTGCATCTTGTGGTCGGCGGTGTCGTCCGCCTTCACCGGCAGGAACGTTCCGGCGCCGACATGCAAGGTGACGAAGCGGCGTTCAATGCCCTTGGCGTCGAGTGCTGCAAAAAGCTCCGGCGTGAAATGCAGGCCCGCTGTCGGTGCCGCGACGGCGCCTTCCTCACGGGCATAGATGGTCTGGTAGTCGGCCCGGTCGCGTTCGTCGTCGTCACGCTTCGAGGCGATATAGGGCGGCAACGGAATATGGCCGACCGCGTGCAACGCTTCGTCGAGGAAAGGCCCCGACAGGTCGAAGGCAAGCAGCGCCTCGCCGCCCTCGCCTTTCTCGATCACGGTTGCGTCGAGCTGACCGAGGAAACAGGAATTGCCGTCATGGCCGAAATGGATGCGGTCACCCGCGGCGATGCGCTTGCCCGGCCGCATGAAGGCCAGCCAGCGGTCCGGGGCCATGCGCATGTGCAGCGTGGCCTCGACCTGTGCCGTCGCCTCTCCGCGCCGCCTGATGCCTTTGAGCTGCGCCGGAATGACCTTGGTGTCGTTGAAAACCAGCACGTCGCCGGCCCTCAGCAAGGACGGCAGGTCGCCAACCCTGCGGTCGTCGAGCCCTTCGCCCGGTTTGATCACCAGCATTTTGGCGCTGTCGCGCGGCTCCGCCGGGCGAAGCGCGATGCGCTCCTCCGGCAGATAGAAGTCGAAGAGATCGACGCGCATCAGTAGAGCCGGACGAGCAGCGCTCCGGCCAGCAGCAGCACCGCGCCGGCAACGCGGCCGAGCGAGATTTCACGCACAGCGACGCCGAGGAAGCCCACGCGATCGATGAGCATGCCGGCCAGCAGCTGGCCAGCCACCAGAAACGCCATCAGCGCGGCAGCGCCGATGCGCGGTGTCAGGATCGTCGACAGCGTGACATAGAAGCCGCCGAGCATGCCGCCGGCGACGAACAGCCAGGGCGCCGGCGCTTTCCAGTCGAGCGAGATGCCCTGCAGCTTCACCACTGCGATGGAGAGGATGCCGAGCACGATCGCGCCCGACAGGAACGAAAGCGCCGCCGCCGCCACCGGGAGACCCAGGCCGCGCGCCAGCTGCGAATTGATCGGTGCCTGAATGGCAATGAAGGCGCCGGACAGGATGCCGAGAAGCGACCAGACGACGCCCATCATTGTCGTTACCTTACTTGACGTCGGCCGCGACCTTCAGCGACACGATCTTGTCGGGATCCTGCACCGGCTCGCCGCGCTTGATCTTGTCGACATTGTCCATGCCTTCGATGACCTGGCCCCAGACCGTGTACTGGCGGTTGAGGAAGGCGGCATCGTCGAAGCAGATGAAGAACTGCGAATTGGCCGAGTTCGGGTTCTGCGAGCGGGCCATCGAGCAGGTGCCGCGGCCATGGTTGGCGTTGGAGAATTCAGCCTTCAGGTCCGGCTTTTCCGAGCCGCCCATGCCCGCGCGCGACGGCGCAAACGAGGGCTTGCTCGAATTGCCGAACTTGACGTCGCCGGTCTGCGCCATGAAGCCCTCGATGACGCGGTGGAAAACCACGCCGTCATAGGCGCCTTCGCGGGCCAGTTCCTTGATGCGGGCGACATGGCCGGGCGCCAGGTCGGGGAAAAGTTCGATGACCACATTGCCCTTGGTCGTTTCCATGATGAGCGCGTTCTCGCGGTCCTTGATTTCGGCCATGTCAGATATCCTTTTGAGAAAACAGAGTTATTTGTCGGCAGCGATGCGCACCTTGATCATCTGGTCGGGGTCGGTGACCGTGCCATTGTCCGCTTCGTCGCCCTTCTTGACTTGATCCACCAGTTCCATGCCGCTGACGACGTTGCCGACGATGGTGTACTGGCCGTCGAGCGGCGGTGCCGGCGCGAACATGATGAAGAACTGCGAATTGGCGGAGTTGGGGTCCTGCGAGCGGGCCATGCCGACCACGCCGCGCGTGTAACGCTCGGTCTGCGAGAATTCGGCCGGCAGGTCGGGTAGATCGGAACCGCCGGTGCCGACGGCCTGGGCGCTAAAGCCCTTCTTGATGTTGCCGAACTTGACGTCGCCAGTCTGCGCCATGAAGCCGTCTATGACGCGGTGGAAGGCGACGTTGTCATAGGCGCCCTGGCGCACCAGCTTCTTGATCTGCGCGACGTTCTTGGGCGCGAGATCGGGCCGAAGCGCAATGGTAACGTCGCCGTCCTTCAGCGTGATGATCATGGTGTTTTCCGGGTCGGCGGCGAATGCCGAGACCGATGCGGTCACAAGACCGGCGAGCACAACGAGGAACGAGGCGAGCTTTTTCAGCTGCATATCTGTCTCCGGGTCTTATTTCTTGAATTTGGCGGTGAGCGCACCGACAACCGCCGCCGGCACGAAGGGGCGGATGTCGCCTCCCATCGAGGCAATCTGGCGGACAAGTGTGGCGGTAATGGTGCGCACGGAGGGGCTGGCGGGCAGAAAAACCGTCTGCAGCTCAGGCGCCATGGTCTCGTTCATGCCGGCCATCTGCATCTCATAGTCGAGGTCGGTGCCGTCGCGCAGGCCGCGGATCATGATCGAGGCGCCCTGCTTCCTGGCAGCGTCGATGACCAGCCCGTCGAAGGCGACGACCTTGATGCGGGCACCATCACGCCCGAATTCCGCTTTCGTGGCGGTCTCGATCAATTGCACCCGTTCCTCAAAGGAAAACAGCGGTTGCTTGCCCGGATGGATGCCGATCGCCGCATAGACGATGTCGGCCACGGCCAGCGAGGCCTTCAGCACATCGAGATGGCCGTTGGTCAGCGGGTCGAAGGAGCCGGCATAGAGGGCGATGCGTTCAGTCATGGCTGGTGCTTCTAATGCATGATCCCAAAAAGTGGAAACCGGTTTTTGGAAAAGATCATGCTCAAATGAAAGCTAGAGCCTGTTCCATCTTCCGTCCATCAAGATGGAACAGGCTCTAGCGAGCCTCTCTCGCAAAGGCAAATCCGATTGGCGCGCCGGCCGTGAACCTTTTCCGGCGCATGAACGACAGATGAACACGCTGATCACGAAGCCTTCACGCAGCGTTCACTAGGTTGCACCTTAATAAGATGAAACCAAAATCCCATCTATCCGTTGTTAGGCGCAGGAGAACACGCACATGCTGATCTACATGCTCGCCACCGCAATGACCGTCGCCATGCTGATCGCCACCGTATTCGGGCTGCATCAGGAGGCACAACGCGTCCGCGTCAAGGCAAACACCAAACGCTTCGAAGGCTTCGGCCCCCGCAAGCCATATCGTCACTACTGATAAAGCCTGAACTTGCTGCCGCGCCGGCCGATTAGCCGGCGTTGCTATGTCAAAACCTGGGTGCCGGTCTTACTCCGCACCCTCAGGACCGGCGTCAGGCGCCGGAGCGACATCAGCGCCGCCCTCAACGGTCTCTTCGATTTCCTCATCCGATTGCGGCTCAGAGATCCGCTCGACCGAAACCACCTTTTCACCTTCAGCCGTGTTGAAGATGGTCACGCCCTTGGTGGCGCGGCTGGCGAAACGGATGCCGTTGACCGGCACCCGGATGACGGTGCCGCCGTCCGAAACCAGCATGATCTGGTCGTCACTACCGACCGGGAAGGTCGCCACCAGCCTGCCGATCTCGGCAACTTTCGAAACATCCGTGGCACGAATGCCCTTGCCGCCGCGTCCGGTCAGCCGGAAGTCATAGGACGAAGAGCGCTTGCCGTAGCCATATTCGGTCACCGTCAGCACATACTGCTCGTGTGCCTTAAGGAACTCGTAGCGTTCGTCGGAAAGCTCCGTCTCCTCGCCGACCTCTTCGTTGGTCAGCGCGATCTCTTCCTCCTCGCCGGCAGCGATTCCGGCGACAAGCCGCCGTTCGGCCGCCGCCCGCTTGAGATAGGCTGCGCGCTCGGCCGGCGGCGCATCGACGTTCTCGATTACCGACATCGAGATGATGCGGTCGGTCTCGGCCATGGTGATGCCGCGCACGCCGACAGAATTGCGGCTCTGGAAGACGCGCACGTCGCCGACCGAGAAGCGGATGCACTGACCGGAACTGGCGGTCAGAAGCACGTCGTCATTGTCGGTGCAGGTCTCGACGCCGAGGATCTCGTCGCCCTCCTCCTCCAGCTTCATGGCGATCTTGCCGTTGCGGTTGACCTGGACGAAGTCGGAAAGCTTGTTGCGGCGCACGGTGCCGCGCGTGGTGGCGAACATCACGTCGAGCTCGCCCCAGCTGGTCTCGTCCTCGGGCAGCGGCATGATGGTGGTGATGCGCTCGCCCTGCTCGAGCGGCAGCATGTTGATCAGCGCCTTGCCGCGTGACTGCGGATTGCCGATCGGCAGCCGCCAGACCTTTTCCTTGTAGACGATGCCGCGCGAGGAAAAGAACAGCACCGGCGTATGCGTGTTGGCGACGAACAGCCGGGTGACGAAATCCTCTTCCTTGGTCGACATGCCCGAGCGGCCCTTGCCGCCGCGGCGCTGCGCCCGGTAGAGCGATAGCGGCACGCGCTTGATGTAGCCGGAATGGCTCACCGTCACGACCATGTCCTCGCGCTGGATCAGGTCTTCGTCTTCCATGTCCGCCCCACCATCGGTGAGTTCGGTGCGGCGCGGTGTGCCGAACTCGTCGCGCACAGCGGCAAGCTCGTCCTTGACGATCTGCTGGACACGCGCTCGGGACGACAGAATGTCCAGATAATCAATGATTTCGGCGCCGATCGTGTTCAACTCGTCGGCGATTTCGTCGCGGCCGAGCGCTGTCAGGCGCTGCAAGCGTAATTCGAGGATGGCGCGCGCCTGCTCCTCGGACAGATTGTAGGTGCCGTCCTCGTTGATGCGATGGCGCGGATCGTCGATCAGAAGGATCAGCGACTCGACGTCGCCGGAGGGCCAGCGCCGCTCCATCAACTGCTCGCGTGCCGTCTGCGGATCCGGCGCGGTGCGGATCAGCTTGATGATTTCGTCGATATTGGCAACGGCGATGGCGAGACCGACCAGCACATGGGCGCGGTCGCGCGCCTTGCGCAGCAGGAATTTCGTCCGCCGGGTGATCACCTCCTCGCGGAAGGCGACGAACGCCTTCAGCATATCGGTCAGGTTCATCACTTCCGGCTTGCCGCCATTCAGCGCCACCACATTGGCGCCGAAAGAGGTCTGCAGCGGCGTGAAACGGTAGAGCTGGTTGAGGATGACGTCGGCAACTGCGTCGCGCTTCAGCTCGATGACGACCCGGTAGCCCTGGCGGTCGCTTTCGTCGCGGATGTCGGAAATGCCTTCGATGCGCTTGTCGCGCACCAGTTCGGCCATCTTCTCGATCATCGACGACTTGTTCACCTGGTAGGGAACTTCGGTGATGATGATCGATTCACGGTCATTGCCGCGCTGTTCGATGTTGACCTTGCCGCGCATGACGATTGAGCCGCGGCCGGTCGCATAGGCGCTGTAGATGCCGGAACGGCCAAGCACGATGCCGCCGGTCGGGAAATCCGGCCCCGGAATGATTTCCATCAGCGCCGGCAGGTCGATCGCCGGATTGTCGATGAGGGCGATCGCGCCGTTGCAGATTTCGCTGAGATTGTGCGGTGGGATGTTGGTCGCCATGCCGACGGCGATGCCGCCCGAGCCGTTGACCAGAAGGTTGGGGAACCGTGCCGGCAGAACCTTGGGTTCACTGCCCGACGCATCATAAGTGTCCTGGAAATCGACGGTATCCTTGTCGATATCCTCCAAAAGCTCGTGCGCGACCTTGGTCAGCCGCGCTTCCGTGTAGCGCATCGCCGCCGGCGGATCGCCGTCGATGGAGCCGAAATTGCCCTGTCCGTCGATCAGCGGCACGCGCAGCGACCAGTCCTGCGCCATGCGCACCAAGGCGTCATAGATGGAAGCGTCGCCATGCGGATGGTATTTACCCATCACGTCGGCGACCGGACGTGCCGACTTCACATATTTGCGGTTCCAGTGGTAGCCGCTCTCATGGGCGGCGAAGAGAATGCGGCGATGCACCGGCTTCAGGCCGTCGCGTACGTCGGGCAGCGCACGGCTGACGATCACGCTCATGGCGTAATCGAGATAGGAACGCTGCATCTCCTCGACGATGGATATCGGCTCGATGCCGGTGGGGCCGCCGTCGGCGCCGCGCGGTGTCTTCTGGTCGGTCAAATCGGATCACAATCTAATCAGGAATCACTCGGTGCTTATATAGGAAGCAAGGCCGAAACTCCAACATGTCAGGCACTTTTCCAGTGTCATTTTTGGTGGTAATTTCAAATGGATACCGCTGATTGCGACGATATGGCCAAGGCGGTTTCGCTGCCATCGACGCAAAAGCCTGCAATGGACGTTTTCCCTGAGCGAAAGCCACGAGCGCGATGGATTGGACCCCTGTGGCTGCCCTCGCGAGCACCTGAGCCGATTCACGAGACGCGAACGCCCATTGCGCCACGGCGGGCGCGATACTTGCCGGGCGTTTCGCCCATGACACGACGAAACCGGCGGTTGAAGGTCGACAGATCGTTGAAGCCGGCCTCGAAGGCGATCGCCGAGACCGCCTCATCCGACATGTGCAGCCGCACCGCTGCCCTGTGCAGCCGCGTCTTGAGCAGGAACTGATAGGGCGTCATGCCCGCGACCTGCCGGAAAACGCGCAGGAAATGGTAAGGGCTGGTCGCAGTCTCATCGGCAAGCGCTGAAAGTGAGACCGGCCCGTCGGCAGCCAGCTCGATCCGCCGCACCGCTCCGGCGACCCGTTTCTGGTCACGGCGGCTCGGCGCGCGCCTGACATGCGTGGTTCCGGCGGCAGCGGTCACGGCAGCACCGGCTATGCGCAGGGAAAGTTCCTCGAAGGCATCTATGTCAGCAGTCTCGCGCGCGGCCTCCGCGTCGGCCAGCAGTGGCGCCAGCACCGGCAAAGGCGGCAGGCGCGGCGTGGCGAAGGCCAGCTTCCTGGCGCCCGGCACGCCAGCCACGATCCGTTCCATGTAGGACGGTCCGAAATGAAACGACAGGCAACGGTCGCCGCTGCCATGTTCATGCCCGCATTCATAGCATGTGCCGGAATTGCCGAGCAGGAGGGCACCGGGCGCCAGCATCGCCGTGCCTTGTTGCGCGCGGTAGCGAAACGTGCCGCTGGTGACGGCGGCGACGCAGAAATCCTGATGTGCTTCCTCGAACGGCCGATCGCCGGCACCGGCCGTGCAGATCACGTCCGTCACGCGCCAGCCCGGGCCGGATGCAAGCGTATGCGTTGTCGCTGTCATGGCCGAAATATAGCAATTTTTCCCAAGCCCAGAACCCCGTCACCGCCTAGTCTTCCCGGCCTCCTGACAAGAAGAGAGTTGAACCATGTTTGACCAATCCTCCTTTGCCGAAGCCTTGCACAGTCCCGGACCTATCAACGGGCTCGCCGAAAAACTGAACCTCTACGGGCGCTTCGCCGGTGCCTGGACGTTCGATGCCTCGCGCCACCTCGAGGACGGCACCGTGCTGACCGGGCGTGGCGAGGTGCATTTCGGCTGGGTGCTGGAAGGCCGGGCGATCCAGGACGTCTGGATCCTGCCCGCGCGTAACGCCGGCCCCTCGCCCTCGCTCGGCGCCTGGACGTTCTATGGCACGACGCTGCGTGTCTATGATCCCGGCGCCGACGCCTGGCACATCTTCTGGAGCGATCCGCGCAACCAGTATTTCAGCCGCCAGCTCGGCCGCGCCGAGGGCGACACGATCGTGCAAGTCGGCGCCGACGGCACCGGCTCTTCGGTGCGCTGGAGCTTTTCGCGCATCACCGAAGACAGCTTCCGCTGGCTCGGCGAGCGCTCGCACGACGGCGCGGACTGGCACCTCGAAGTCGAATTCCTGGCGCGTCGTCAATCTGCAGACTAGTGCCCAAACCGTTGTAACAATGGAGAAAACCATGTTCGATCATATCTCGATCGGCGTCCGCGACACCGCCGCCTCCAAGCGCTTCTACGATGCGGCGTTGAAGCCGCTTGGTTACAGCTGTCTCAGCCAGTCGCCGGGTTCGTTGGGCTATGGAACTCAGGGCGTCGCGCTATGGGTCAACGAAGCGGCACGGCCTGTGCCTTCAGACGAAAAATCCGGCCTGCATTTCTGCTTCGCCGCACCGACGCGGGGCAGCGTCGACACTTTCCATGCCGGCGCGTTGCGTGAAGGCGGCATCGACAATGGCGCGCCGGGTCTGCGCGCCGACTATGGCGAAAACTACTATGCCGCCTTTGTCGTCGATCCGGACGGCTATCGCATCGAGGCCTATTGCGACGCTGCCGGCTAATCCGTCGAAGTCCTCAGTTTCGCGGTCCTGACTGTTCCCACCGACCGGGCTTTGCTCTACCAATATCCTGGTACGGGCTCGGCCCGGCGGGAGGGGTCAGAGATGCCGAGTTTCGACAGCCTGTTCAACGCCTTCGTCACCATTCTCGTGACCATCGATCCGCCTGGCCTGGCGCCGCTGTTCCTGGCCGTAACGCGCGGCATGAACCGCGAGGAGCGCCAGCAGGTTTCCGTCCGTGCCTCGATCATCGGTTTCCTGGTGATGGCGCTGTTTGCGGTTGCCGGCGCCTCGATCCTGTCGGTGTTCGGCATCACGCTGCCGGCTTTCCGCGTCGCTGGTGGCTTCCTGCTGTTCTTCATCGCATTCGAAATGGTGTTCGAGCGCCGGCAGGACCGCAAGGAGAAGATCGGCGACGTCGCCATCACCAAGGACATGATCCACAACATCGCCGCCTTCCCGCTGGCGATCCCGCTGATCGCCGGTCCCGGCGCCATTTCGGCAACGGTGCTTTTGTCCGGTTCGTTTCCAGGATTTGCAGCCCAGGCGGCCTTGGTCGGCATCATCTTCGTCTGCCTCGCCATAACCTATCTGGTGTTCGTGCTGTCGGAACGCATCGACCGCATCCTCGGCCAAACCGGCCGCTCGATCCTGACCCGGCTGCTCGGCGTCATCCTGGCCGCACTTGCCGTGCAGTTCGTCGCCGATGGCATCAAGGCGCTGATGGCGGGCTGAACGGCAGTTTCTACTGCCTACTGCCTACTGCCTACTGCCTATTCACCCCCGTATCGATCACTTCGAAGTCGTGAGTGATCGTAGCGGTTTTGGCCAGCATCGCCGAAGCCGAGCAGTATTTTTCGATCGAAAGATCGATCGCCCGCTTGACCTTGTCGGGCGACAGCGCCCGGCCCTTGACCACGAAATGCATATGGATGCGCGTGAACACCCTGGGCTCGGTTTCGGCCCGGTCGGCGTCGAGTTCGACGACGCAATCCTCGACCGCCTCGCGGCCCTTTTCGAGGATATGCACCACGTCATAGGCCGAACAGCCGCCGGTTCCGATCAGCACCAGTTCCATCGGGCTCGGGCCCGGCGTCCTGCCTTCCGGTCCGGGCGCGGTTCCGAGCACGACCTTGTGGCCGCTACCCGACTCGCCGACGAAGGTGCGTTCCTCGACCCACTTGACGCGCGCTTTCACGTGATACGTCTTTCCGCTGAAATCAATTGATCGGCGCGCGCTGCGTGCCGATCATATCTTGATACCGGTCCGTTCGCTCAGAACGGGATTTCGTCGTCCAGTTCGCGCGACGAACCGCCACCGCCGCCACTCTTGGCACCACCGCCGCCGCCGCGATTGAAGCCTTCGCTCGGGCTGGACTGGCCGAAATCGGAACCACGGCTGCTGCCACCACCGGCATAGCCGCCGACCTGGCCGCCCTCACCCTGTCCGCGTGCGTCGAGCATCTGCAGCTCGCCACGGAATTTCTGCAGCACGACTTCCGTCGTGTACTTGTCGGCGCCGGTCTGGTCCTGCCATTTGCGCGTCTGCAGCTGGCCCTCGACATAGACCTTCATGCCCTTCTTCAGATACTGCTCCGCCACCTTGGCGATGCCCTCATTGAAGATGACGACGTTGTGCCACTCGGTTTTTTCCTTGCGCTCGCCGGAATTCTTGTCGCGCCAGCTTTCCGACGTCGCGATGCGGATGTTGACGACCGGCTCGCCCGAGTTCAGCCGGCGAATTTCAGGGTCCGCACCGAGATTGCCGACCAGAATGACCTTGTTGACGCTACCCGCCATGATATTTCTCCGCTCATCCGAAACCAATTTTTGTCGCAGCACCTTACAGGCTGCGGACGTCAGCCGCCTGCTAAGGCTGGCTTTTCCCACAAGGTTTTTTGTTCCCTTTTCGTTCTATAGAGTAGACGCTGTTCTGTCAATGTTTGTCGGCATCATGTAGTGTTTCGGCCTGGAATTTCCACGACATCGGGAACGGATCGGGGGGATCGAAATGAAATCAGTTGCACATGAGGACCAGCAGCGCGAGCAATGGCGAGCAGGCGTGGAAACGCGTATGCACGTGTCAGCCAGCAACGGCGCAACGCAACTTTGCATATTCGAGCAATGGGTCGAGACCACGGTCGGTGCCCCAACGCATTGGCATCCAGTCGAGGAAGTGCTCACGGTCATCGCAGGCAAGGCCGAGATGTGGATCGACGATGAGCGCAGCGTCCTGACATCGGGACAGTCTCTCGTTGTTCCCGCGAACAGGAAACACGGTTTCCGGAACGTCGGTTCCAAGCAGCTTCACATCCATGCCGTGCTTGCGTCGCCGATCTTCGAGGCGACGTTTGATGGACCTGCGGGAGTGGTGAAGCGCTGGCTTCCGGCAATTTCGTAAACAGCGCTTGCCAAATCGATAAGTATCGACTTATGCTTTTGTCATGATCGAAGCAGAGATTTTCCGCGCCCTGGCCGATCCGACGCGCCGCGCTGTCTTTGAGCGGCTCGCCGCTGGTGAAATGACGGTATCGGAATTGCGCACCGGCATGACGGTGTCGCAACCGGCGGTGTCGCAGCATCTGGCGGTGCTGCGCGGCGCCGGCCTGGTGGTCGAACGGCGTGCCGGCCGCAACGCTTTTTACCGCGCCGACCCGCAGGGGCTCGCCCCCCTGCTCTCCTGGATCGAACGCTACCGGACCTTCTGGCCGGAACGCATCGAAAGACTGAAGGCGGTTTTGAAGGATATGGACCAATGACGAACGTTCGATCGATGAAGGCCGACCAAAACCATCGTGAAATCTCTCCCGATGCGATCGAGTTCGAGTGCGACCTTGCCGAGCCGCCGGAGAAGGTATGGCGGGCCCTGACCGTGCCGGAGCTGCTCGCCGCCTGGATGATGCCGAACGACATCAAGCCGGAGACCGGCAATCGTTTTGCCTTCGCCGGGCCAGAGGCACCGATCGAATGCGAAGTCCTCGACGCCGAGCCGGAGAAGCTGCTGCGCTATTCCTGGCGGGAGCAGCCAGGCGACGCCGCGCGGCAGGATCGCCTCGACAGCCCATTGGACAGCCCATTGGATAGCATTGTCACCTTCACACTTGCCCGAACCGTTTCCGGCGGCACCCATTTGCGCATCGTTCATGACGGCTTCGCCCGCAAGGCAATGCCCGCGGTCGCCATGGCGGGCACCAGCTGCCGGCTTTCGCTCGACGCAAACGGTTCACGCAAGCCAATCGCCGCGAACACACCTCGCCGCTTGCTGCGTGCAGCCTGAACAAGGACAATGGAGAGAAGATCATGAGCGGTGTTGCCAGTCTGGTGCCGATGGTAATCGAGCAATCGAGCCGCGGCGAACGCGCCTTCGATATCTTTTCGCGGCTGTTGCGCGAACGCATTGTCTTCATCAATGGCGAGATCAACGACGACATCTCGGCGTTGGTCTGCGCGCAGTTGCTGTCGCTGGAATCGGACAATCCAGACAAGGAGATCTCGCTTTACATCAACTCGCCGGGCGGTGTGGTGACCAGCGGCTTCGCCATCTACGACACGATGCAATATATCAGCTGCCCGGTGTCCACCGTGTGCATGGGCTTTGCCGCCTCGATGGGTTCTTTCCTGCTGATGGCGGGCACACCGGGGCGTCGTATCTCGCTGCCGAACGCCACCATCCTGCTGCATCAGCCGCTGGGCGGGTTCCAGGGCCAGGCCTCCGACATCCAGCGCCATGCCGAGCGCATCATCCAGACGAAACGGCACATGGCCGAACTCTATGCGCAGCATTGCGGCCGCACCTATGAGGAGGTCGAACGCACGCTGGACCGCGACCACTTCATGACCGCCCGCGAGGCCCAGGCCTGGGGCATCGTCGACCACGTTTTCGACACGCGCAAAAAGGCGGCATAAAAGTGGGCCGGATCGCACTCCCGCCGGCGCTCAAGTGGTCGCCCAAAGTGGCCTGGTTTTGGGAGAATGATATGCATAAAAACAAAGGCCTAAAACGCATCGCCTGAATCCGTTCTCGAAACACGACACGCTTTGGACGATTTGACGATGCCGGTCTGGTCCCATCGCCGGCACGCCACTATAATCCTGGGATGACCGACACTCATCCGCCCAGAACATTGTACCGTGTCATCGCCATTCTAGCGCTCGCGTGTCTCTCGAGCGGCACAGCCTTCGCCGGCGACGGCTCGGCGCAGGCGCGGAAAGGCGCCCTGCCCGGCGTGGCCGGCGATTATCGCATCGCCAGGCCGACTCCTCAGCCCGAACCCGATGATGCATTTCCCGGCAACGGCAACGGCCAGTTCAAGATCGGCGATACGGATGTCAGGATTTCCGGCAGCATCACCGTCGATGTCGGCGTCGGCTCAATCGGGCAGCCGCGCCACTGATAGTGGTGCCGGCGTGCTGCGCTGGCATATCGCCAACAAGACAATTCGCACATAAAGCGGCCCCGCCGTGCCTTGCGCAAACGGACGGGGCCTTTTTGGATCTCAAATCCAACTTCTACCGGGGGCGTACTGCCGGCATTTGATTTCGGATGCAACGCGGCGTCAGCCGACGATCCGACTTCAGTCTCTGATTTTTACGGGGTATGGCAGGTCACGGTTTGTCGGGTGGCGCAGACGCTAAACCCTGGCACTTATGCCTGCCGCCGCTCCAGTAACAACTGGAACCCTGTGGGACGATCCGGTGGCGTCATAGCTCCGCTCCTTTTTGTCCATTGCGACGTTGTCGTCCGAAGCACAAATCGCTAATGCCTGCGGCGTCTCGCAGGCCGCCTCCGGGCGGCGAGACCATCGAAAGACGGCCGGCTTCGTTGACTGCCGAAGCTTGCCTCCAGGAGCAGGCGCCCGTCAAGCTTCAATAGCCGGTTACCGAAAAATGTGATCGCCGGGAGGTTACGTGCAAGTCAGTTTTTGCACAGCTTTGTCAGGAGCGTGTTCGGTCTTTGTTCTTTCTGCTTGCCCGTTCACGCGAAAGACGCTTAAACGCTTTTGTCGGGAATTGTGGCGTCTCTCGACGTAGCGGTAAAACTACCTACATAGGGGATGGTTGGGAAAACCCGCCATTCCAGGAAATTCCAGATTCTGAGGCGGCGACCGGCGATGGCCGACCATAAATATCTTTCCATTCGCGGGGCGCGCGAACACAATCTGAAGAATGTCGATCTCGACCTGCCGCGTGACAGCCTGATTGTCATGACCGGCCTGTCGGGTTCCGGCAAGTCGTCGCTTGCCTTCGACACCATCTATGCCGAAGGCCAGCGCCGCTATGTCGAAAGCCTTTCGGCCTACGCACGGCAATTCCTCGAAATGATGCAGAAGCCGGATGTCGACCAGATCGACGGCCTGTCGCCTGCCATCTCGATCGAGCAGAAGACCACCTCGAAGAACCCGCGTTCGACGGTCGGCACCGTCACCGAGATCTACGACTACATGCGCCTGCTGTTTGCGCGCGTTGGCATTCCCTATTCGCCGGCCACCGGCCTGCCGATCGAGAGCCAGACAGTTTCGCAGATGGTCGACCGCGTGCTGGCGGTCGAGGAAGGCACCCGCCTGTTCATCCTGGCGCCGATGGTGCGCGGCCGCAAAGGCGAGTACCGCAAGGAACTGCTGGAGCTGCAGAAGAAGGGCTTTCAGCGCGTCAAGGTCGATGGCGTCTTCTATGAAATCGCCGACGTGCCGGCGCTGGACAAGAAGTACAAGCATGACCTCGACGTCGTCATCGACCGTATCGTCGTGCGCGGCGATCTGGCGACACGGCTTGCCGACTCCATCGAAACCGCGCTGAAGCTGGCCGATGGGTTGGCGGTAGCCGAATTCGCCGACAAGCCGCTCGATTCCAGCCAGACCGGCGAGGATTCGGTCAACAAGTCGAAGAACGAGACGCATGAGCGCATCCTGTTCTCGGAAAAATTTGCTTGCCCGGTCTCCGGCTTCACCATTCCGGAAATCGAACCGCGCCTGTTCTCGTTCAACAACCCGTTCGGCGCCTGCCCGACCTGCGACGGCCTCGGCAGCCAGCGCGCCATCGACGGCAATCTGATCGTGCCGGACGAAAACATCTCGCTGCGCGACGGCGCCGTCAGCCCGTGGGCCAAGTCGACCTCGCCCTATTACTCGCAGACACTGGAAGCGCTCGGCAAGGCCTATGGCTTCAAGCTCGGCGACAAGTTCAAAGACCTGACCGAAGAGGCAAAGGAAGCCATCCTGCGCGGCACCGGCGAGCGTGAGATCACCTTCCAGTATGATGACGGCCTGCGCTCCTACAAGACCACCAAAACCTTCGAAGGCGTCATTCCCAATCTCGAGCGCCGCTGGAAAGAGACCGAATCCGCCTGGATGCGCGAAGAAATCGAGCGTTTCATGTCGGCCACGCCCTGCCCGGTTTGCAAGGGCTACCGCCTGAAGCCCGAGTCGCTGGCCGTAAAAATCGCCGGCAAGCACATCGGCGAAGTCACCGAGCTTTCCATCCGCAAGGCCGACCAGTGGTTCACCGACCTGCCTGCGTCGCTTAACGACAAGCAGAACGAGATCGCGGTTCGGGTCTTGAAGGAGATCCGCGAGCGGCTACGCTTCCTCAACGATGTCGGACTCGACTATCTCACTTTGTCGCGCAATTCCGGCACGCTATCGGGCGGCGAAAGCCAGCGCATCCGGCTGGCATCACAGATCGGCTCCGGCCTCACCGGCGTGCTCTATGTGCTGGACGAGCCGTCGATCGGCCTGCATCAGCGCGACAATGCGCGCCTGCTCGATACGCTCAAGCACCTGCGCGACATCGGCAACACGGTGATCGTCGTCGAGCATGACGAGGACGCCATTTTGCATGCCGACTACGTCGTCGACATGGGCCCGGCCGCCGGCATCCATGGCGGCGAGATCATCGCCCAGGGCACGCCGCAGCAGGTCATGGCCAATCCCAATTCGATCACCGGCAAATATTTGTCGGGCGCGCTCGAAGTGGCGACGCCTGGCGTGCGCCGCGAGGCGAAGAAAAACCGGCGCCTGAAAATCGTCGGTGCGCGCGGCAACAACCTGAAGAACGTCACCGCCGAAATCCCGCTCGGCACCTTCACCGCCGTCACCGGCGTGTCGGGCGGCGGCAAGTCGACCTTCCTGATCGAGACCCTGTTCAAGGCCGCCTCGCGCCGCATCATGGGCTCGCGCGAGCACCCGGCCGATCATGACCGCATCGAGGGTCTCGAATTCCTCGACAAAGTCATCGATATCGATCAGTCGCCCATCGGACGAACCCCGCGCAGCAATCCCGCCACCTATACCGGCGCCTTCACGCCGATCCGCGACTGGTTCGCCGGCCTGCCCGAGGCCAAGGCGCGTGGCTATCAGCCCGGCCGCTTCTCGTTCAACGTCAAGGGCGGCCGCTGCGAAGCCTGCCAGGGCGACGGCGTCATCAAGATCGAGATGCATTTCCTCCCCGACGTCTACGTCACCTGCGATGTCTGCCACGGCAAGCGCTACAACAGAGAGACGCTCGATGTCCTGTTCAAGGGCAAGTCGATCGCCGACGTGCTCGACATGACCGTCGAGGAAGGCGTCGATTTCTTCGCCGCGGTGCCCGGCGTGCGCGACAAGCTCGATACGCTGAAGCAGGTCGGCCTCGGCTACATCCATATCGGCCAGCAGGCGACGACGCTGTCGGGTGGCGAAGCGCAGCGCATCAAGCTCGCCAAGGAACTGTCGCGCAAGGCGACCGGCAAGACACTTTACATCCTGGACGAGCCGACCACCGGCCTGCATTTCCACGACGTCGCCAAACTGTTGGAAGTGCTGCATGAACTTGTCGACCAGGGCAACACGGTGGTGGTCATCGAGCACAATCTCGAAGTGATCAAGACCGCCGACTGGGTGCTCGACCTCGGCCCCGAAGGCGGCGACGGCGGCGGCGAGTTAGTGGCGTCGGGCACACCGGAAGCAATCGTGCGCGAGAAGCGCAGCTACACCGGTCAGTTCCTCAAGGAGCTGCTGGAGCGGCGCCCCGGAGGCAAGCGCGAAGCGGCGGAGTGATGATCGGACCGGTTAGCGCCTGGGAGAGCTTTTGAATGACAATCAGAAGGGCGCGGGCTGGTGATCTCCAGACAATCGTCACGCTGACCGAAACCGCCTACGCGCCTTACACCGCCCTGTTCGGCGCACAGCCGATCCCGGTCACCGAGGACTATGCGCCGCGCATCGCGCGTGGCGAGGTCTGGCTTCTGGACAGCGACGACGAACTGGCCGGAGCGATCACGCTGGAGCGGCATGACGATCACGCGATGATCTTCTCCGTCGCCGTCGCACCAGGATTTCAAGGCAAAGGGTTCGGCATCGCCCTGCTGAAACACGCGGATGAGCAGACGCGCTTGTGGCGCCTGCCCGAGGTGCGGCTCTACACCAACGCCAGGATGGAGCGGAACATCGCGCTTTATTTCGCTTACGGCTATCGAGAAACGGGTCGCCGGCCCAATCCCTATCGGCCAGGCTGGGTGCTCGTCGACATGGCAAAACCGGTCGACGGAACCACGACGAGCTGACTTTTCTGAATTCAGCCAGGCTTTTGAATTGGGAGGATGACAATGAGCACATCGGGAACAATCCGCGCCGGCATGGGCGGCTGGACGTTCGAGCCGTGGGATACGTCCTTCTATCCCGACAAGCTTTCCAAGGCCAAGCAGCTGAACTACGCCACTCGGCAGGTGCCGAGCATCGAGGTCAACGGCACCTATTATTCCAGCTTCAAGGAGCCGACCTTCGTCAAATGGGCAAGCGAGGCGCCGGACGGTTTCGTCTATGCGTTGAAAGGCAACCGCTTCGTCACCAACCGGCGCGTGCTCGGCGAGGCCGGCGAATCGATGATGCGCTTCCTCGGCTCGGGCGTGACCGCGCTCGGCGAAAAGCTCGGGCCGATCCTGTGGCAGTTCGCGCCGACGAAAAAGTTCGATCCGGACGATTTCGAAGCTTTTTTGAAACTGCTCCCGGAAAAGCAGGACGCCGTCGCGTTGCGCCACGCGGTCGAGGTGCGCAACGACAGTTTTGTCGTGCCGGAATTCGTAGCGCTGGTGCGCAAATACAAGGTCGCGATCGTCTATGCCGACCATGCCAAATACCCCGACATCGCCGACGTTACCGGTGATTTCGTCTATGCACGGCTGCAGACCGGCAGCGACGACAATCCCGATTGCTACACGCCAAAGGCCCTTGATGAATGGGCGGCGCGAGCAAAGGTCTGGGCGGAGGGCAAGCAGCCGGCCGACCTGCGGCGTGCCGACCCCGCTACCGATGCACCGGTCCAGCCGCGCGACGTGTTCGTCTACTTCATCACCGAAGGCAAGGTGCGCGCGCCGTTCGGCGCCATGGCGCTGATGAAGCGAGTGAATTAAAGCGGCCTCTACCCGGCACCTTACCTTGTTGTTGGAACCTGCACGACGCCTTGATCGTTCTATCCTGGCAGGCGGCGATGCGTGCGACATCGCGAACGCCTGGCCACCGATCCCGCAAGCTCCTGCATCGATGCAGGAGCTTGAAGAAGGGCAAGGACAAATGGCTGTCATCCTCTTCGGTGCATTGCTTACTGTCGCCGGCGTTGTGTACATGGCAGGCGCCGTCCTCTGGCGCGGGCGGCTTAGCGATCCTGCGCCTGTAGTTCCGGATCGCCCGATGCCAAACCTCGCAACACCAGGCCCGACGCTCGAGCCACGCCGGCGGGGGCTCAGTTTCCTCGGCTTGTCGCAGAATTGGCCAGGCCTGTTGATGATGGGGGTCGGCCTAGCCCTGCTGTTGTTGTCGGCGCTCTTCTGACGCAGCGGAATCATGGCATCTTCGCCACGGTCGTAACCTTATCGATACCTCCTTGCTGCATGAATCCAGCTTGGCCAAGTCGCCGATCTGGGCCGCCGAGGGCAAGGACGAGGGGCATGTCGCTCGACTACACTTCACTTCTGTTGGCTGTCGGGTTTTCCGCCGCCTGCCTGAGCCTGACATTGTTCGGCATGTGGCTGACCGCTCGCTCGGAGAAATTCCTGCTGACATGGGCGGTCAGCCTGATGTTCGTGGTCGGCGACATTTTTGCCTATGACGCCTATATCGACATGCCTGGGCGCCTGCTCGGCATCACGACCCTTGCCCTGCTCCTGCTTGGCTTCTCGACCATGCTGGGCGCTGCCTATCAGTTCAGAACCGGCGGGTCGCCAATGCCGCGAACGGTGCTTGGCGGCGCCATTTCGCTGGCCGTGACGTTGCCTCCTATGGCTCTTGGCTATGACGGGCTGGGCTTCATGCTCGAAAACGCCTTGGCCGCATTGCTTCTGTTCGCAACGGCGTTCGAATACTGGAAAGGCCGCGACGAAGCCCCTGCCCTGACGATCGGCATCACCACACTCTATTCGGCCACGGCCACGTCCTTCGTTCTGTGCGCCATGGTTCTTGCGTGGGATGGAAAGCTGATCCTTGGGCATGCGCCCAGCAACTGGGCCGAGGAACTCAGCCTCATCATCGTCATCGCCAGCATGACCGGCATCGGAGCGCTTTCCCTGGCTCTCAATCAGGGGCGCCTGGCCAGGCATCATCGCCGCAACGCGCTGACTGATCCGCTGACCGGCCTTCTCAATCGCCGTGCCCTGTTCGACCTGCATGGCAATGCGCCGGTCGGCGCCTTCACGGCCGTGGTGGTGTTCGACCTCGACGGCTTCAAGGCCATCAACGACGAATTCGGCCATGCCGCCGGCGATGAAGTGCTGAGGGTGTTCGCCAGGGACCTCGCCGGCAACCTTCGCCCGGCCGACGTCGCCGCGCGCATGGGCGGCGAGGAATTCGCGCTTGTGCTGAAGCGGACCTTGCCCGAAACGGTGGAAGCCACCGCAGAAGCCATACGGGCAGCTTTCGCCGCGCGTCGCATCGAAACCGAGACCGGCTCGCTGATATGCACGGTCAGTGCCGGTTTTGCCTTCGGCACCAAAGAGGGCCTCAGCTTCGACAAGGTGCTCAGCGCCGCCGACAAGGCGCTCTACGTCGCCAAGCGCGGCGGCCGCAACCGCGTCACCGCCTCGGCATTCCGGCGCGCGGGTTAGTCCACGCGCATCGATGCCATAGCTACGATCGGGACGGGCGAACGCGGCTCTTATGCCGCCATGACGATTTCATTGAAGGCATCCAGGTCGACATAGAAGACCTTGGTGATTTCCTCGATCAGGTCGTCGTGGCCGTAGCCTTGGGACTTCAAGATGTTGATGGCGGTGATGATGTCGACGCGCTCGGTAAGCCGCCGCTTCTGGTAGTCCTCGACATAACGTTCCATGGCTGTCCCTTGGCCTGAGTGCCCAAACGCGTTGAACGACAAAGATCGCAGGAGGGAAGCTAGGAAGCCTTGCTTGCGTGAAACTTGCCCGGTGCTAGCCGCGCCCTCGATCTGCGATGAACCAGACTGATACGGAAGCGGCCGACTCACAAAAGCCCTGCGAAAGACTAGCACGCAGTCTATGGTGCACCAGTGACGCAGATGGCTGGATCGGAGAAATATTGGACTTGCCAAGGACTTCGGATCGTCAACTGAAGTCCAGCGTCGATTCTACACCGTCAGGAACTTGCGTACATCAGCACGGTCTAAATCTTCCGCCGGGCCGGTATGGACGATCAGGCCCCGGTCCATGATGTTGACCTCGTCGGCAAGCTCGCGGCAGAAATCGAGATATTGTTCGACCAGAAGCACGGCGATGCCGGCCTGGTCGCGCAAATAGCGGATCGCACGGCCGATATCCTTGATGATCGACGGCTGGATGCCTTCCGTCGGCTCGTCGAGCACCAGCAGCTTCGGCCGCATCACCAGGGCCCTGCCAATAGCGAGCTGCTGCTGCTGGCCGCCGGAAAGGTCTCCGCCACGGCGGCCGAGCATCTGCTTCAGCACCGGGAACAATTCGAAGACATGCGCCGGAATGTTGCGGTCGGCCCGCTTCAGCGGCGCGAAGCCCGATTCGAGATTTTCCCGTACAGTGAGCAGCGGAAAGATCTCCCTGCCCTGCGGCACGAATGCGATGCCCGACCGGGCGCGGTCATACGCCGCGCTCCGGTCGAGCGCCTTCCCCTCGAAGGCAACGCTTCCGCTCGTCAGCCGGTGGTGGCCGACGATCGATCTCATCAAACTGGTCTTGCCGACGCCGTTGCGGCCGAGCACGCAAGTAATCTTGCCGGCGCCGGCCTTCATCGACACGCCGCGCAGCGCCTGGGCGGCGCCGTAGTGCAGCGTGGCATTGGAAATTTCGAGCATGTCAGCGCCTTCTCCAGAACCTGAGGAGGGACAGATCGAAATGATGGAATTGAACCCGCCACACCATGCTCATCTCCCCAGATAAACTTCGACGACGCGCTCGTCGGCCGAAACGAAATCGAGTGTGCCTTCCGACAGCACCGAGCCCTCGTGCAGGCAGGTTACCTTGACGCCGAGTTCGCGCACGAAATGCATGTCGTGCTCGACGACGATGACCGAATGGTCACGCGCAATATCCTTCAGCAGCCGCGCGGTTTCCTCGGTCTCGGCATCGGTCATGCCGGCGACCGGCTCGTCGACCAGAAGCAGCTTCGGATCCTGCGCAAGCAGCATGCCGATCTCGAGCCACTGCTTTTGTCCATGGCTCAGATTTGCCGCCAGTTCGTTACGCTTGTCGCCAAGCCGGATGATGCCGAGAATGTCGTCGATCTGCCGCGTCTCGGCGGCCGAGCGGCGATGAAACAGTGCCGGGAAGATCGAGCGCGGCCCCTTCAGCGCCAGCATCAGGTTTTCCTCGATCGTGTGGCTTTCGAAGACGGTCGGCTTCTGGAATTTGCGGCCGATGCCCATCATGGCGATCTCAGCTTCGTCATGCTTGGTGAGATCCACCTGGCCGTCGAAGAAAACCTCGCCCTCGTCGGGCCGCGTCTTGCCGGTGACAATGTCCATCATCGTCGTCTTGCCGGCGCCGTTGGGACCGATGATGGCGCGCATCTCGCCCTTGTCGAGCACCAGCGACAAATTGTTGATGGCACGAAAGCCATCGAAGGAGACCGAGACGCCGTCGAGATAGAGGATCGTGTTCGACTTCGACATGGTCGCTCACTCCGCCGGCTGCGGTTCGGGGCTGGTCGCGGACCAGTCGCCGGGCGTTCTCGCCTCGCTGCGAACGATTTTCGTCGGCGGCGGAACGTCGACATCGGTGCCGGCTTCCTCGGCAATCGAGGCTGCCCGCAGCGCCTTGGCGTTGCCACGCCAGGAATCCCACATGCCGATGAAGCCCTTGGGCAGCAAAAGCGTGACGGCGACGAACAGCCCACCCAATGCAAACAGCCAGAATTCCGGCAGCACGCCGGTGAACCAGGATTTGCCGGCATTGACCAGCAGCGCACCGATGATCGGTCCGACAATGGTGCCGCGACCGCCAACGGCGGCCCACACGACGACTTCGATCGAATTGGCCGGCTCGAACTCACCCGGATTGATGATGCCGACCTGCGGCACGTAGAGCGCGCCGGCTATACCGGCCATGACTGCCGAGATGGTGAAGGCGAACAATTTTACGTTCTCCGCCCGCCAGCCGAGGAAGCGCGTGCGGCTCTCGGCGTCGCGCACCGCCATCAGCAACTTGCCGTATTTGGAACCGACGATTGCCCAGGTGACGAAAACGGCGAGTGCGAGCATCACCGCGCTGGCCGCGAACAGCGCCGAACGCGTCGCGTCGGCTTGCACGTTGAAGCCCAAAATGTCCTTGAAATCGGTCAGGCCGTTGTTGCCGCCGAAACCCATGTCGTTGCGGAAAAGGGCAAGCAGCAGCGCGTACGTCATCGCCTGGGTGATGATGGAGAGATAGACGCCGGTGACACGGCTGCGGAAGGCAAACCAGCCGAAGACGAAAGCGAGCACGCCGGGCACCGCGAGCACCATGAGGCCGGCAAACCAGAAATGGTCGAAGCCATACCAGAACCACGGCAATTCCTTGTAGTTCAGGAACACCATGAAATCAGGCAGGATGGGATTGCCGTAGACGCCGCGCGAGCCGATCTGGCGCATCAGATACATGCCCATCGCATAGCCGCCGAGCGCGAAGAAAGCGCCGTGGCCGAGCGAAAGGATGCCGCAATAGCCCCAGACAAGGTCGAGCGCCAAGGCGAGCAGCGCGTAGCAGAGATATTTGCCGGTCAGCGCCACGATATAGGACGGGATGTAGAACGCGCTCGTCGGCGTGACCGCCAGATTAAGCAGCGGCACGATGATAGCCACCGCCAGCAGGATGAGAACCGTGATGGCGATTCGGCGGTCCGCGCCGGCGGCGAAGAAGCGTCCGGTGATCATGCTTCCACCGCCCTGCCCTTGAGCGCGAACAGGCCGCGCGGGCGCTTCTGGATGAACAGGATGATGAGGACCAGCACCACGATCTTGCCGAGCACGGCGCCGGCATAGGGCTCAAGGAACTTGTTGACGATGCCGAGCGAGAAGGCACCGACCAGCGTACCCCACAGATTGCCGACGCCGCCGAAGACGACGACCATGAAGCTGTCGATGATGTAGCCGCGTCCGAGATTGGGCGAGACGTTGTCGATCTGGCTGAGCGCCACACCGGCGATGCCGGCAATGCCTGACCCCAAGGCAAAAGTCAGCGCGTCGACCCAAGGCGTCCTGATGCCCATCGAGGCGGCCATGCGCCGGTTGGCGGTGACGGCGCGCATCTGCAAGCCCCAGGGCGTGCGCTTCATCACGTAAAGCAGCACGGCGAACACGGTGAGCGCGAAAACCAGGATCCACAGCCGGTTCCAGGTGATCGCAAGCTGGCCGACATTGAACGAGCCCGACATCCAGGAGGGATTGCCGACCTCCTGGTTGGTCGGCCCGAAAATCGAGCGCACGGCCTGCTGCAGGATCAGCGAAACGCCCCATGTCGCCAGCAATGTTTCCAGCGGCCGCCCGTAGAGGAAGCGGATGACGCCGCGCTCGATGATCAGACCAACCAGAGCCGAGACGAGGAAGGCGAGCGGCAGTGCAATGACCAGTGACCAGTCGAACAAGTCCGGAAAAGACGTACGGACCACTTGCTGGACGACGAAGGTCGTGTAGGCGCCGAGCATGACCATCTCGCCATGCGCCATGTTGATGACGCCCATGACGCCGAAGGTTATGGCAAGCCCGATCGCCGCCAGCAGCAGCACCGAGCCCAGCGAAATGCCGTACCAGATGTTCTGGCCGGCATCCCAGACGGCCAGGGTCGAATTGATGGTGGCGATCGCGCCCGTGGCCGCTTGCTTGACCGCATCCGAGGAGTTCGCCTCGACCGAGGTCAGCAGCGAGACCGCATCACGGTCGCCCCGCGCGCCGATCAGCGAGATGGCAGCGAGCTTATCGGTATCCGGCCGATCGGAGACCAGCACGGAGGCGGCACGAGCCTGTTCGAGAAGAGCCTTGACGCTGGCCACGGTCTCAATGGCGATCGCGGTGTCGAGCGGCTCGATGTTTGCGGCGTCGGGTGTCTTGAACATGGTGTCGGCGGCGGCAATGCGGACAGTCGGGTCCTTGGCGCCAAGCGTCAGCGTGCCCAGCGCATCGCGGATGGCGCGGCGCAGCGTGTTGTTGACCTTGATCTTGGTGATGTCGTCCTTGGCCGCCTCGCCCGATGCCTCGCCGCTCAACGGGTCGAAAAGCTGGACGCTCTCGCCCGCTTCCTTGCCGGTAAACACCAGGGAATCGGCCTTGCGGACATAGAGGTTGCCGTCGGCGAGCGCCGCAAGTGGCCGTTCGACTGCCGGGTCGCCGGTGCCCGCCAGTTCGTGGACGACGGCTCCGGTCTCCGAAAAACCCTTGGCCGTCGCGAATTTGGCGATGATGCCACGCAGATCGGCTTCGCCAGCGCCCAATGACGACAGCGTCGCCAGCAGGAACAGCAATGTCAGGCCAATCGCAGGGAATGGGTTCATCGGCTTGAGGCGATCCTTGAAGGTTGAATTGGGCGTCCGGACGGCGGAGGAAACCGTCCGGACGCGCGCGGTCTTAGGTCATGGACCCGGTGGTCCAGACCGAGGTCATGGACCTGGTGGTCCAGACCAGGTCAGACCTGGGAGGATCAGTTCGTTCCCTTGCCGCCGCACTTGCCGGTGGCAACGTTGAAGTTGCCGCACGACAGAGGCGCGCGCCAATCGGAGATCAGGTCCTTGGAGTCAGGCAGGTAGTCGGACCATTCGTCGCCCATCACGAGGCCCGGCGTGCGCGACACTGTCTCGAACTGGCCATCGGCCTGGATTTCACCGATCAGCACCGGCTTGGTGATGTGGTGGTTCGGCATCATCGTCGAATAGCCGCCAGTCAGGTTCGGCACCGAAACCCCGATCATGGCGTCGATGACCTTGTCCGGATCGGTGGTGCCGGCCTTCTCGACCGCCTTCACCCACATGTTGAAGCCGATGTAATGGGCTTCCATCGGGTCGTTGGTGGTGCGCTTGTCGTTCTTGATGAACTTGTGCCAGTCGGCGATGAACTTCTTGTTCTCAGGCGTGTCGATGCTTTCGAAGTAGTTCCAGGCGGCGAGATGGCCGACCAGCGGCGCGGTGTCGAGACCGGCAAGCTCTTCTTCGCCGACCGAGAAGGCCATGACCGGGATGTCCTCGGCCTTGATGCCCTGGTTGCCGAGTTCCTTGTAGAACGGCACGTTGGCGTCGCCGTTAACGGTCGAGACGACGGCGGTCTTCTTGCCAGCCGAACCGAACTTCTTGATGGCCGACACTTCGGTCTGCCAATCGGAGAAGCCGAACGGCGTGTAGTTGACCAAGATGTCTTCCGGCGCGACACCCTTGGCCTTCAGGTAGGCTTCGAGGATCTTGTTGGTGGTGCGCGGATAGACGTAGTCCGTGCCTTCCAGCACCCAGCGTTTCACCGAACCGCCGTCCTCGCTCATCAGGTAGTCGACGGCCGGGATGGCTTGCTGGTTCGGCGCCGCACCGGTGTAGAACACGTTGCGCTCGCTCTCCTCGCCCTCATACTGGACGGGGTAGAACAGGATGTTGTCGAGTTCGGAAAACACCGGCAGCACCGATTTGCGCGACACCGAGGTCCAGCAGCCGAACACCGCCGCGACCTTGTCCTTCGAAATCAGCTCGCGTGCCTTTTCGGCGAACAGTGGCCAGTTGGAAGCAGGATCGACGACGACCGCCTCGAGTTTCTTGCCGAGCAGGCCGCCCTTGGCGTTCTGCTCGTCGATGAGCATCAGCATCGCGTCCTTCAGCGTCGTCTCCGAAATCGCCATTGTCCCCGACAGCGAATGGAGAATGCCGACCTTGATGGTGTCGTCGGCCGCCTTGGCGGGCGCGGAGATCAACAGGCCGGCGGCAACCACGCTCGCCGAAAACATCTTTGTTATTGTCGAGAAATTACCCCTCATATGACAGACTCCCAAGCTGGTTGATTGCACCGCGACACTACAATGCAACCCCCATGCCAATCGCTTTGGCGACGCCAAGGGGAGACGAATAATCCAGCCTTATCAGTGTGTTGAAATATTAGGCTTATAAAAACAAAGAAAGCCGGTTAAAAATTGATTGAGAGAAATTTGCGCAGTGCGCGGGGTGATTGCCTAATTTTCGCCCAATTTTACCAAGTGCCTAGATTTTGGTCTTCGCAGGCGGATCACCGACGACCGATGTTGCGGCGCGACGCAAAAATAGGGCAATCTCGCTTCTCAAACGAGCGACGTCATGGTTTCAGGCATTTCACGCATTTTTTTCGGCATATTGCTTCTGGCGGCAGCAACCGGGGCGGCCCGAGCCGACTTCAGCGACGGCAAGATGCCCGACGGCACCTATCACTGCGAAGTGTATCTGCTTGGCATGTTCCTCAACCTCGGCGACATCACCATCAAGGGGAACGTCTACAGCGGCCCATTCTACACCGGCCTCGGCGTCTTCGGGACCGCGCAGCAGGGGTACAACTATCAAATGGATGCAAACGGCGTGATCTCCTGGCTGGGGCCTTTGGGCGGCTATACCGCCGGTGGCAACTCGCTGTCGCTGACCCAGGCAACGCTGGACGGCCAGGCCCCACCCTCCTTCGACATCATCATGAAGCAGCCCGACGGCGCTTTCACCGCCTCGACCTGCACCAAACAATGAGACGGCAAGAAAAAGGCGCGGAACCTTGTGGGATCCGCGCCAGCAGGCCGTCGGGAGGATGTGACTAGATCGTCTTGGCTGACATCTGCGCGGCGATGTAATCCGCCTGGCGGATTGCCAGCGACACGATCGTCAGGGTCGGGTTTTCCGCCGCACCGGTCGTGAACTGGCTGCCATCCGACACGAACAGGTTCTTGATGTCGTGCGCCTGGCCGTGCTTGTTGACGACGCCGTCTTCCGCTTTTTCGCTCATCCGGTTGGTGCCGAGATTGTGGGTCGACGGATAGGGTGGCGTCGGGAAGGTGCGCGTGGCGCCGACCGCCGCATAGAGCGCAGTGGCCTGCTTGTAGGCGTGGTTGCGCATCGCGGTGTCGTTCGGGTGGTCGTCGAAATGCACGTCGGCGATCGGCATGCCGTGCGCGTCCTTCTCGTCGGCATGCAGCGTGATGCGGTTCTCCGCGCGCGGCATGTCCTCGCCGACGATCCACAGGCCGGCCATGTGGTCGTAGTGGTCGAGGGCGGTGGTGAACGAGCGGCCCCAGGCGCCCGGATCGAGGAAGGCGGCCATGAACGGCAGGCCGAGCGACAGCGTCTCGAATTCGTAGCCGCCGACGAAACCACGCGACGGGTCGTGGCGTGCCTCGTCGCGGATGATGCCGGCCATGGTGGTGCCGCGATACATGTGCACCGGTCTGTCGAAGATGGCGTAGACCGAGCCGGTGGTGTGACGCATGTAGTTCTTGCCCACCTGCCCCGACGAGTTGGCGAGACCATCGGGGAATTTGCCCGACGCCGAATTGAGCAGCAGCCGCGGGCTCTCGATCGAGTTGCCGGCGACCGCGACGACGCGGGCTTTCTGTTCCTGCAGCTTGCCGTCCTTGTCGGCATAGACGACGCCCGTCACCTTTCCGCTAGCGTCGTGGTTGATCTTGATCGCCATGGCGTTCGGCCTGACCTCAAGATGGCCTGTCGCCTCGCCCTTGGGGATTTCGGTGTAGAGCGTCGACCATTTGGCGCCCCATTTGCAGCCCTGGAAGCAGAAGCCGGTCTGCTGGCAGGACATGCGGTCGTCGCGATCGACCGAGTTGATCGCCATGTTGCCGGTGTGGCATTCCTTGTAGCCGAGTTTGTCGGCGCCGGCCTTCAACACCTTGAAATTGTTGTTGCCCGGCAGCCTCGGCCAGTCATTGGTGCCGGTAACGCCCATCTTGGCTTCGGCCTTGGCATAGTAGGGCTCCATCTCGGCCAGCGTGATCGGCCAGTCGAGCAGGTTGGCGCCTTCCAGTTTGCCATAGGTCGACAGCGTCTTGAACTCATGCTCCTGGATGCGCAGCGAGGCTCCGGCCCAATGCGTGGTCGAACCGCCGACCGACTTGACGATCCAGGCCGGCAGGTTCGGAAAATCCTTGGCCACACGCCAGTCACCGGATGTCGTGCGCTTGTCCGTCCAGGCGAGCTGGCTGAACGAACCCCATTCGTCGTTGATGAAATCCTCGTATTCGTGGCGCGCACCCGCTTCCAGGATGACGGCGTCGACACCTTTCTGGGCGAGTTCGTTGCCGAGCGTGCCGCCGCCGGCGCCCGAGCCGATGATGACGACCACGCCGTCGTTGTTCAGGTCAAATGAAGCTGCCATGGTTTCCTCCCATGATTTCTGTTTGCGGGTTCGGGAACGACGGGGCTCAGAGCCACTCGATGTCGTCGAAACCGCGCGCGATGTAGCCGCCCTTGGAATAGGACTCGCCCTCGTAGCCGAAGATCGGCCACACCTCTTTCTGGTTGTAGAGGCTGACGACGAGGCCGCCACGAATGGCCTGGAAGAACGGCGTCGCCTCGATCTGCTTCAGCACGCCGACGCGCTGGTCCTCCCAGCCGAGGCCCCGATAGCCTCCGTCACCGGACTTCTTGTCGAGGTCGGCGATGCCGTCTTCGATCATCGCCTTGTAGGCGGCGTCCTTGCCGGCCTGCTCGTCATGGCCCTTCACGGCAACGGCGTAATATTTGTCGGGGACCTGATCGTGCGGATAGATGTCGCGCGCCATCTGGATCAGCGTCGCCATGGTTTCGGGCTTGAGCGCAGATGTTTCCAGCCCCCAGGCATGTTCGGGGCTGATGACCGCACTGCCGGAGATGACCAGCAGCGCGCCGATGCCACCGCGTTTGAGAAGCTCGCGACGTGAAAGCCCAGGCTTCGCGTCATAGATCGTGACCATTTTGTTCCTCCCTGCTTGCTATTTGCACTCCTTGAAGCACGTCACGATTGACGGGCTTCAACACCTTGTTTGTGCATGTCGTTGTCCCAAAACAGCTGCGCACTTTTGGGCGACATGGTTGAGAGTGCCGTTGCTGGCGCCGCACCCGCCGGTGCGGTTGCTATGTCTCCTATTGGAAGCGACCTCCACGCTGCAGAACCTCGATCTTGTAGCCGTCCGGATCCTCGATGAAGAAGAAGCGGGCGATCAGCGACCCGTCGCGGTTGAATTCGACGATCTTCCTCGGGTTGAGGCCGAGCGCGCCGAGACGGTCATGTTCGCTGTCGAGATCGGCGACCGAGACCGCCAGGTGACCGTAGCCGTCGCCGAGTGCGTAAGGCTCCTGCCGATCCTTGTTCACGGTCAGTTCGAGCTCGAACCCTGTCTCGGCATTGCTGAGGTAAACAAGCGTGAAAGTCCCGAAGTCCAGCCTGTCGGCGACATCGAGCCCGAAGGCATTTCTGTAGAAATCGACGGATCGGGCCTCATCGAGAACCCGGATCATGCTGTGGATCGCCTTGGCCAAATCAGTCTCCGCGGTGGTGTGGAGGCGATTATGCGCGGCGCGGACAAAAGGTGGTGGCAGCCGGTTACCACGCCCGGAACCGTGAACGGGACGAAAGTCCGATTGCCGGACCGGCAATTTTGCCTGAGAATGCATACGGGGACAGGTTAAGCAGTATCAAGCTGCGGGCCCGTCCACCCAAGACCAACAATCATGGGAGGTTTGTCGGATGTGCAGGGTGTTTGCGGGCCAGGATCCCGAAGGCTATCGCCAGATCAACCGGTCGATTCGCATCGACGGCTACTCGACCAGCATCCAGCTTGAAGCGACATTCTGGGCTTTGCTGGACGAAATCGCCGAAAACCAGGGTTTGACGACGCCAAAATTCATCTCGAAGCTTTATGACGAAGCCATCGAGATCAACGGCGCCATTCCAAACTTTGCCTCGATGCTGCGCACCACCTGCGCACTCTATTTGCGCGGCCATCGGCCTGATATGGACGAGCAGATGGTGCCGAAGCGGGAAGCCGCCTAGAGCGCTTCCACAGCGACAGCGAACGCCAGCCGGCTCATGTCGGTGAACAGCACCTGGCGTTCGGAATAGTCGGTCTGTTCGCCGGTCTCGATGTTGTCGACCACGACGCACATCGACAGCGCGCGAGCCCCGAAATGCGCGGCGATGCGATAAAGCGCGCTGGTTTCCATATCGACGGCCAGGGCTCCGGCAGCCTGCGCATCGGCAAAACGGCCGCGGCCTTCCGGGTGATAGAAGATGTCGCTGCAGACCGTCAGGCCGGCACGATGGTCGATGCCAAGTTCGGCCGCCTTGGCCAGCGCACAGGCGAGAAGCGCCGGATCCGGGCCGGCGGGTCCATAGACGCCGAAAACCTGACCGCTCTGGGCGCTCTCCGCCTGTGCCGATTGCGAGATGACAAGGCTGCGCAGCTTTGCCTCGGCGGTCAGGCTGCCGCAGGTGCCGGTGCGGATCAACGTCCGGGCGCCATAATGGTCAAGCAATTCATGGGCATAGATCAGAAACGACGAGACGCCGATGCCGGTCGACTGGATGCTGATGGGTTTGCCACGAAACAGCCCGGTAAAGCCAAGCGCGCCGCGTCGGCGATTGATGCAACGCGGTGCTTCCAGGAAAGTTTGAGCCATCCACTCGGCGCGCTGTGGGTCACCCGGCAACAACACCGTGTCGGCGTAGTCGTCCTTGTCTGCTTCGTTGTGTGGCGTCACCAACTGCCCCCAGTCCCTCCCGCCGTTTCATCCGCAATCATGGCGTTGTCACGACGCAGTGCAAGGGAAGAACGTAGGGAGGCTCTAAGACTCCAGCATGTCCTTGACGATCGTTGCCAGTTGCTTGAGCGAAAACGGCTTTGGCAGGAAGCCGAAATGCGCGTCGGCCGGCAGGTTTCTGGCGAATGCATCCTCCGCATAACCGGACACGAAGACGAACTTGATGTCCGGCTGGCGCTTGCGCAACTCGCCAAGCAGCGTCGGTCCATCCATTTCCGGCATCACCACGTCGGAAACGACGATGTCGACCTTGCCACCCAGCGCTTCGAACACTTCCAGCGCCTCGACGCCCGAAGACGCCTCATGCACGGTGTAGCCGCGCGAGGTCAGCGCCCGCATACCGCCCATGCGCACGGCATCCTCGTCCTCGACGAGCAGCACCGTGGCCGAGCCCGACAGATCCTTGGCCGCATCGGCGACCTTCGCCGGTGCTGCCGGCACATCGCCGGGCTCACCTGCTTTTTTCGCTTCCGCGATATGACGCGGCAGGAAAATGCGGAAAGTCGACCCTTTGCCGACCTCGGAATCGCAGTAGATGAAGCCACCGGTCTGCTTGATGATGCCGTACACCATCGACAGGCCAAGGCCGGTGCCCTTGCCGACTTCCTTGGTGGTGAAGAAGGGCTCGAAAATCTTCTTCAGCACGTCGGGCGCGATACCGCTGCCGGTGTCCTCGACTTCGACCACGACATAGTCGGCCGGGGTGAGTTCGCGGTAGGAAAAGGCCTTGCACTCCTCGGCGGTCACATTGCGGGTGCGCACGGTAAGATCGCCACCCGCCGGCATTGCGTCGCGCGCGTTGACCGCGAGGTTGACCACCACCTGCTCGAACTGCCCGATATCGACCTTGACCGGCCACAGGTCGCGGCCATGATCGACCTTCAGCTTGATGTCGTTGCCGACCAGGCGGGCCAGCAGCATCCTGAGATCGGCGAGCACGTCGGTCAGGTTGAGCACTTCCGGCCGCAATGTCTGCTTGCGCGAGAAGGCCAGCAGCTGCCGCACCAGCGAAGCCGCCCGGTTGGCATTTTGCTTGATGTTCATGATGTCGGGGAAGGACGGGTCCGACGGACGGTGGTTGGTCAACAAAAGATCGGACGCCATGATGATGGCGGTCAGCACATTGTTGAAATCGTGCGCGATGCCGCCGGCAAGCTGGCCGACCGCCTGCATCTTCTGGCTTTGCGCCATCTGCCCTTCGAGCGCTTTCTGCTCCGTCGTCTCGACGGCGTAGACGATGGCCGACTCCTCGGCGCCCTCGCCGCCGGTCCCGTCGGCGACAGCATTGACGTAGAAACGAATGTGCCGCTCGTCATTGCCGGGCAAAAGCGTATCGATCGGCTCGATGTCGGCCTGCCGCTGCTGCGCCTTTTCGAAAGCAGCCGCGAAGGCTGGCCGGTCCCGTTCATGGATCACCGTATCGAGCCGCACACGGCGATCGACCGCATCGCGATCGACGACGGATGAAAACAGCGACAGGAACGGCGCATTGGTGCGCAGGATGCGCCCGTTATGGTCGACGCCGGCTATCGCCATCGGTGTCGAGTTGAAAAAGCGGGTGAAGCGCACTTCCGAGGCCCGCAAATCGGCGGAGGAGTCCTCGCCTTGGGTGCGGTTGAGCACGATCGTGCGCGTCGGCCCGTTGAGGCCTTCGCGGCTGGCCGAAACGCGATGCATGAAGCGCACCGGCAGCGCCTCGCCCGTCATCGTCGTCAAGTCGAGATCGATGACCGCGTTGCGCGTCGTGCCGGGGTCGGCCTTGACCGAACGGACCAGCGCCATGCCGTCGCCGGCCACGATCTCGGCCAAGGAGACGGCACCGGGCGTGAAGCTGGTGAGGTCGATGCCCAGCCATTCGGCGAGCGTGGCGTTGATGTAGGTGACGCGGCCCTCCTGGTCGGCCGAAAAGAAGCCGGCCGGCGCGTGGTCGAGATGATCGATCGCTTGCTGCAAATCGAGGAAAAACCGCTCCTGCTCGGCCCGCTCCTGCGAAATGTCGGCAAGCTGCCAGGCCAGCATCGGCAGCCGCTGGCCTGGAACGCTGAAGGTGCGGGCGCGCGCCCGGTACCAGCGGGCGCCGGGCTCGGCTCCGGGCCGAATGGATTGCGCGAGCCGAAACTCGCCGTCGCCCGGCTGGCCGTCGCGCAGGCCGGACGCCAGGCGATAGATCGTCACCGAAGCTTCGGGGACATCCGAGAGCAACCCCTCGACCGTCTTCAAGTCGGCTGCTGACGACGCTCCGGTCATGTCGGCATAGGCGCGATTGGCGTAGACGACACGGCCCTTGGTGTCCGTGACGAGAAGCCCCTGCGACATCGAATCGACGAAGGATTTCGACAGTTCGTCGCCTGTCGAGCGCGGCGTGACCTGCACGAAGCCGATCGCCGTGGCAAACAGGAAGCCGACGCCGATCATCGCCAGCACACCGAGCATGCCGAGCAGGAAAGGATCGCCGAGGCGCTCGCGGAAAAGGCCGAAGACGATCGCCGCCCCCGTCAGGACGACGATGAAAATGATGAGCCGGGTGACCGCGCCCGGTCGCGTATTCTGGTCGACGATCGGTACCGGATAGAAATCGCCGCGCGCTTCCTTGGCCATGTGCCCCCTGCTCGTGAATTCCGGTGTTCCGACACCCGCCCCTAGCGGGTTGAATCACATTCTCCTAGTCCGGAAAAGGCCTTGGCGGCAAATGTCCGATAAAAATGATGTCTTCCGGCCTTTGGAGTTTTTCAAGCTGTTCACCAGCGTGAAACGTAACTTGCGGTGGCCCGCCGCAACGGTCTAGTGTCACGTTTCTTCCAAGGGCAATCAGGGGAAACCAATGCAATGGCTGGATAGCGTGGCGGGCCCTGGTTATGCCGCAGCACTGTTGTGGACGTTTGCAGCACTTGTCTTGCTGGTCATCGTTCTCGTCATCATCAAGCTGGTGCGCAATCTGACGTTCGGAACCTTCGTTGCCGGTGGCCGGAACCGCAAGACGCGGCTGGCTGTCATGGATGCGACCGCCGTCGACAGCCATCGCCGGCTGGTGCTGGTGCGCCGCGACGACATCGAGCACCTGCTTTTGATCGGCGGCCCGACCGACGTCGTCGTCGAGCGCGATATCCGTCTTTCGGCGCTACGCCGTCCGGCATTGACCGGAGACGGCGGCTTGCAGCCGGTCCCAGCCACCGCGGCCCCGGCGGCAAGGCCGCGTCCGCCGCAACCCGCTCCACCGCCGGCGAGACAGGCACCCGCCCCGCAGCCGGTGAACACCGCACCGCCCGCCCGCCCGCGCCAAACAGCACCGGCGCCGGCACCGGCACCGGCGCCAAGACCGGCAACGCAAAGCTACCAACCGACCAATGTTACGCCGCTGCCCGCCTATGGCTCCGCCAATGCCAACACGGTCAGGCATGCGCCGCCGCCGTCAGCAGCGCAGGACAGCATCGACGACACGCTGATGAGGGAACTCGAAGTGTCGCTTGACCAGCCCCGCTCCGGCAGCCCGGCGGGCAAACCGGCGGCAAAGACGCCACAGTCGCTCGACGATGAAATGACCAAGCTTCTCGGCGAACTCTCCAGCCAGAAGCGATGAGCGGCCGCTGAATAGCTATCCCACGCGAAAATCGTAACCGGTTGGGCTGCCGAACCACACTTTTGGAAGGCCCATTCTTCAAGGGCCCATACTTCAGAGCCCATGTGTCAAGCGTTTGTGGATTTCGTACGCCTTGGAAGGTGTCTGCCGCGCCAATAAAAATGGCCGGAAAACCCGGCCATTTCAAGATCATCGTCGCCCATGACGGCTGGTCGCGCCGCCGGCCTTGACCCTCAGTCGTCGCGGTAGACTTTTTCGCGGCGCTCGTGCCGTTCCTGCGCTTCGATCGACAACGTCGCGATCGGACGTGCATCGAGCCGCTTCAGCGCGATCGGCTCGCCGGTCTCTTCGCAGTAGCCATAAGTGCCTTCGTCGATGCGCTGCAGTGCGGAATCGATCTTTGCAATGAGCTTGCGCTGACGGTCGCGCGCCCTGAGTTCGATGGCGCGGTCGGTTTCCGAAGAGGCGCGATCGGCCAGATCGGGATGGTTGGCGTTTTCTTGTTGCAGGATTTCCAGTGTTTCGCGCGCTTCGCGCAATATGTCATTCTTCCAGGTGACGAGCTTTGAGCGGAAGTAAGATTTCTGCCGCTCGTTCATGAACGGCTCGTCTTCGGAGGGTACGTAATCGGCGGTAACGATGTCGTTCATTCGACTCACCCAAACTGCCCCAAATTTGGCGCCTATATATTCGCCGTCCGACGCCTGCACAAGCGCAATCAGCCGCTGTCTCACGCAATTGTTAATGTGCGCCGGCGCGCGCCTTTGCAGCGGCATACGGTCGTTTTGATACCAAACTACTCTGTGGCGCTTTGGATCCGGCGCAACATGCTTTCGGAACATCGGCTGTGATTTTCGGCCGGTGCACAACCGCCTTTTGCGGCACCGCACCATGGGTGATTCGGGTATTCGAAGCACACAAGCCATTGTGCGCAACGCGTTCTCGTGGCTAATCCTGGAAGGCTTCGGCATCGGAGGTTGGGTGAGCAGGCTTTATCTGTTGCGACATGCCAAGGCTGGCTGGGCACTGCCCGGCATGCGCGATTTCGATCGCCCGCTCGATGAATCCGGCCGTGCCGACGCCGAAATGATGGGCGCCGCCATGCGCTCCCGCTCCTATGTTCCGGACCTGAGCTGTGCTCCAACGCCAAACGCGCCAAGGAGACGCTGGAAGGCCTGGCCGGCCAGACCGACACTGGCCGAGTGCTGTTCTTCGACTCGCTCTACAGCGCGGACGCGGCCGGTTACCTCCATCTCATCCGCGAAAATGGTGGGGCGGGCTCATTGCTGGTCATCGGCCACAATCCGATGACGGAAGACCTCACCATGGCGGTTTCGGGCGACGGCGACGAGACGGCGCGGGCAACGCTCAACCATGGGTTCCCGACCGCGGGCCTGGCGGTCGTCCGCTTTGACGGCGCTCTTGCCAAGGCCGCCCAGGGCACCGGCTATCTCGAAGCGTTCCTGACGCCGGCCGATCTTTGAAGCCATTTCAAAGCCTGGTTGCAGAGCCTATATCGGACGGACCGAAGCCCTGAGAGATCACATTTTGGCATCATCGCTGACCACCTTAACCGACGAGGCGAGGATTGCCCTCGACACGTTGTCGGGACGCGCTACCGGGCTTTTTTCCCCATCGCTGCGCCTCGGCGTGACCGGATTGTCCCGCGCCGGCAAGACGGTGTTCATATCGGCCCTTGTCCACAATTTGATCCATGGCGGGCGCCTGCCGCTGTTTGAGGCGCAAAAATCGGGGCGCATCGCCCGTGCCTTCCTCGAGCAGCAACCGGACGACGCCGTGCCGCGCTTTCAGTACGAGGATCATATCGCAGCCCTGGTCAACGATCGCGCCTGGCCCGATTCGACTCGCGCCATTTCGGAACTGCGGCTGACCATCGAATATGAATCGGCCTCCGGCTGGAGCCGCATGTTTTCCTCAGGCAGACTGTCGGTCGATATCGTCGATTATCCCGGCGAATGGCTGCTCGACCTGCCGCTACTCGGCAAATCCTTCGCCGATTTTTCGCACGAAGCCTTCGAAATGGCCGTTCTGCCGGTGCGCGAGGACCTGTCGCAGGCGTGGCGGGCGCTCTCGGCGGAGATCGACCCGAATGCCGATGCCGACGAGATGACGGCGCGCCGCCTGGCCGAGAGCTTCGCCGCCTATCTGAAGGCGTGCAAGCTCGACGAGCGGGCGCTTTCGACCTTGCCGCCCGGCCGCTTCCTGATGCCTGGTGATCTCGAAGGCTCGCCGGCACTGACCTTCGCGCCCTTGGCCGGGATCGGCGACAGGCGCCCGCGCCCGGGGTCGCTGCACGCCATGATGGACAGGCGTTACGAGGCCTACAAGACGCATGTCGTGAAACCGTTCTTCCGCGAACACATCACCCGCCTCGATCGTCAGATCGTGCTGATCGACGCCATGCAGGCGCTGAACGCCGGCCCCGGCGCCATGGCCGACCTGGAACGCGCGGTGACCGAGATCCTCAGCTGTTTCCGTCCGGGCCGGGGCAGCTTCCTTACCGACCTGTTCTCGCGGCGCATCGACCGCATACTGGTTGCCGCGACCAAGGCCGATCACCTGCACCACGAAAGCCATGACCGCCTGCAGGCTATCGTGCGGCGGCTTGCCGACCGCGCCGTGGCGCGCGCGAATTTCACCGGCGCGGATGTGGATGTCGTCGCCATGGCGGCGATGCGCGCGACACGCGAAGGCACCGTCAAGCAAGGTCGAGAGACGTTGCCGGTCATCATCGGCATGCCGATCGCCGGCGAGAGGATCAACGGCGAAACCTTTGATGGAAAGACGGAAACAGCCATATTTCCCGGTGACTTACCGGAGAAGATTGATGCGGTGTTCGATGTTTCGGGCCCCGATCACAAGCAGGACTCCGCGGACCCGGCAATCCGCTTCGTCCGTTTCCGTCCACCAAAGCTCGAACGCACGGCCGAAGGCGTCACGCTGTCGCTGCCGCATATCAGGCTCGACCGTGCCTTGCAGTTCCTGATCGGAGATCATCTGGCATGACCGCGCCCCGCAAGCCGGCAGCATTCCGCATCGAGCCGGAGCCCGTATCCCGGCAGGAAGCGCCGCAGGCGCACCGTGCCCACGCCGATCGTGCACAGACCGACACGGGGCGAAAGCCCCGCGCGATGAAAACCGATGTGGCGATGGTCATTCCGGCGGAAATCGATGTCTTCGACGAGCCCGACATCATTGCCGCGGAGCCGCCGCCGGCGATCGCCCCCAGGAAACGCTCGCTGCTCGGCAGCATCTTCTTCGGCGCTTTTGGCATCCTGGTTTCGCTGGCTGTCGGCCTGTGGACCGACCAGCTCATACGCGACCTCTTCGCCCGCGCCGAATGGCTGGGCTGGCTGGCCGCGGGCATGGCTGCCGTCGCCATGCTGGCGTTGCTGATCATCCTGATTCGCGAATTCCTGGCGATTGCCCGTCTCGCCGAGGTCGAAAAGCTGCAGATGCGGGCGCTCGACGCGATCGCGCGTGACGATCCCAAGGCAGCACGATCGGTCGTCGACGAATTGTCGGCCTTTGTCGCGGCCAAACCCGAGACCGCGGCCGGCCGGCGCGCGCTGGCCGAACTGCGAGGCGAAATCATCGACGGCGGCAATCTGGTGCGCCTGGCCGAAGCCGAAATTCTCGGCCCCCTCGATGCCAGGGCAAAAATAATGATTCTTGAGGCCGCCAAACGCGTCTCGCTGGTGACGGCGGTCAGCCCGCGCGCACTCGTCGATGTCGCCTATGTCGTATTCGAGGCCGGGCGGCTCATCCGCCGCCTGTCGGAACTTTATGGCGGACGGCCGGGAACGCTGGGTTTCTTCCGCCTTGCGCGTAGCGTGCTGGCGCATCTGGCGGTCACCGGCTCGATCGCGATCGGCGACAGTTTCGTCCAACAGATCGTCGGCCACGGCCTGGCGGCGCGCCTTTCGGCCAAGCTTGGCGAGGGCGTCGTTAACGGCATGATGACAGCGCGCATCGGCATCGCGGCGATGGAAACGGCGCGCCCCCTGCCCTTCAGCGCCGCGAAGCGTCCCGGACTGGGCGATTTCCTCTCCGCCCTGACATCGTTTGCCACCAGGAAAGACGGTGAAACAGCCCCGCCTGGCAAGTGAGCCGGGCCGGAGCGTTTGGACCTTCGGAATTGTTACCGGACTGCTTTGTGGCGACACCGTAGTGACGAAGCATTAACCAATCTTGTTCATGGTCAGACGGGTTCCAAACAGCCTCTTTGTTGCCGGGTGTCGTCGATGAAAAGCGTATTTCTGTCCAGCCTCCTGCCCCTGGCAACCGTGATCACAGCAGTCGTCGGTATTGCCGGAGCGGCCTCCGCGGCGGAGCCGGACAAGCAATTCTTCCAGTCGGCCGAAGGCAAATGGATCGGCCCCGGCGAAATCGTCGCCGGCAAGTACAAGGGCACCAAATTCAACTGCAGCTTCACCGGCTCGACACCCGACGGCAAGGTCGGCATGTCACTTGACGGCGGCTGCCGGGTCGGCATGTTCACCCAGCCGATGTCGGCCAAGATCGAGCGCAAGGGCCGCGAGGGCTACAAGGGCAGCTTCATGGGCGGCGCGAGCGGCTCCGGCCTCGACATCATCGGCGGCAATGTGGTCGATCCCCGCAAGGTGGTCTTCACCATCAACCGCAACCAGTTGCGCGGCGTCATGCAGGCGCGCATCCCCGACGACAATTCGATGACAGTGACCATTGCCGTGCGCGTCGACGACCAGTTGGTGCCGGTGATCGGCATGAGCCTGAAGCGCGTCGACGCCGTCGAAGTCGGCTCCATCGCCCCGAACTGACAAATCATCGATCGCTGAAAGCAAAAAAGGCGGCGACCCCATGGTCACCGCCTCATTCTAACAGCTAGAATCGGGCGCTTAGCCCTTGATCGCGGCCGTTACTTCGTCGTTCAGCCGCGAGGCTGTAGCAGCGCCAGTAGGGCCGTCGCCGCCGCAAGGACAGCGGTCAGAGTCAAGGGCGCCGTGGCACCATAGGTGTCCACGACATAACCACCGACAACCGCGCCGATCGTGATGGCAACTTGGAAAGAGACGACCATCAGGCTACCCGCCGCTTCCAGCGCATCAGGCGCCGCACGCGACAGATTGGTCGGCAGCACCACCGGCCCCATGCCGAAGGCGAGGCCCCAAAGTGTAACGAACCCGAAGGCAACGCCGATGTGCACGCCCCAAAGCACCAATGCCAGCGCCGCAAACGCCATCAATGCGGCGGTTACCACGAGAGCAATGCGGATATTGGCGTCGGCCATGCGGCCGCCGGCAATATTGCCAATCACGGCGGCGATGCCAAATCCGAGCAGAGCCAGGGCAATTGGCCCGGTTGCAAGCAGCGTCACGTGTTCGAGGAAGGGACGCACATAGACAGAGCCAGCAAAATGCCCTGTCATCAGCAAGACAATGGCAAGCATGCCGAGTTGAATACCACGCCGCCGTGTCAGCCGAAATACGTCTGCAAGACTGTTGCTTGCTGCTGCAGGCAAGGTCGGCAGGCTAAGCAACTGCAAAAGCATGGCAATCACGGCCAGCCCCGCCGTCATGGCCATGGCGCTGCGCCATCCCAGCCAGTCGCTGATCAACGCACCCATCGAGGGCGCGGCAATGGTGGCGAGCGAGACCCCGAGGGTGACGATGGCCATGCCTCGACCTGTCGCATTGGCGCCGACCAGCCTTGCAACGACAGCAACCGAAAGTGCCCAGAAAGCGCTGAGAGCAATCCCCAGTCCGGCCCTGCCTAGCAACAACAGCCAGAAATTAGGCGCCAACGCTGCAAGAATATTGGAACCGACCGCCAAGGCCATGAGGCCAACCAGCACCGTCTTGCGGTTCAATCGGCCGATGAGAACATTGCTCAACATGGCCGTCACGGCGCCGACGGAGGCGGTGGCGGTGACGACCTGTCCAGCCGTCCCCTCGCTGATGCCGAGATCACGCGCCATTGGCGTCAACAGACCTGCCGGCAGGAATTCGGCTGATACAAGGGCAAAGCTGGTGGCCGCCAATGAAAGGACCGCGAACCAGGTGGCCGCGCTCCACGCGACCGGCGCGTCGGCATCAAGGCCAATCGCGGCGTCTTCAAGCTGTAATGTTGTGTCAGTCACTGAAGGATCTCCAAAGTTTAGAGATCTTCATAGGCGAGTCCTTACGGATGATATGTATCTCAAAATCCGAAATTCATGTCTATTCGTCCGGGAATTGTGCGGCGCACAACACCGGGCGAGACATTGGTGATGCGCTTGAACGCGCGAGCGAAGGATGCCTCGGAATCATAGCCCAAACGGGTAGCGACTTCGGCAACCGACAAGCCGTTTTGCCCCAGCAACTCGCGGGCAAGCTGCATACGCAGGCGAGCGAGATAGCGTGCGGCACCCTCCCCCAATACAGCGCTGAAGCGCTCGGCGAAAATCGAGCGCGATTGGCCTGCCACGCCGGCGAGGCTTTCCAGCGTCCAGTTACGGCCGGGGTCTCGGTGCATTGCTGCCAGCGCGCGGCCAATATGGGGATCGCGGATGGCTGCGAGCCAACCCGTGGTCGAGGCTCCCGAGCAATTGACCCAGCAGCGGATGAGCCGGGCTGTCAGCAAGTCCGCCATACGCGACAAGATGGTGGCGCTGCCCATCTGCGGATGTGCGGCCTCCGCCGTCATGGCCGCCAGCAAAGGACCAACGACCGGGTCATTGCCGGCCACGTCGCAACCCTTGATGATAGGCGGCATCAACGAGATCAATGGGTTAAGCGCACAGGAGTCCAAGGTCATGGAGCCGCAGAAAAGGGTGCTCGTCGCGCCCGTTCCTTCCCGGACCACCTCGCAGACGTTGCCCCCCAACTTGATCACCTGGCAACCCTGGAGCGAGTCGCCTGCAACATTCGGCGCACTCGCCAACCGATGGGCGATGCCTTGCGGCAGCAGCACCAGATCGCCATTGCGCAACTCCTGCCAGCCTTGCGCTTCGGTATGAATCCAGCATGGACCCTGGCCGACAAAATGGAAACGAAGCAGATTTTGTTGCGGAAAGTCTATGCTCCATGGATGCCGGAGCTCGCAGCGGCCATAGTTGACACCACTCAAGCGAAAGTCTTGCAGAACTTCGCTAAGCGCGTCCATCGGGATGTGCGGCAACGACGGGCGGGACGAATAGTCAGGCATATAGCTGATATAGATGCCGAACGTCCGGCAAGCAAGCGGAGACCATTGTTCCACCAAGGAAATCGCGTCAACGGCACCCTACCCTTCCTGTCAAGCTTTGTGCCCTTGCCTCCCGCTCCCAGTGCATGCAAGGAGTGCTGTCAGACACAGGGAAAAGAGGCATGGCGGAAGCATCGGGCAGCGAGCTTATTCAGGTGGTGGCGCTGCTTGCCGCGGGTGTCGTCGCGGTTCCGATCTTTAAACGCATGGGGCTGGGCTCGATCCTCGGCTATCTCGCCGCAGGCGTGGTCATCGGCCCGTTCGGCCTCGGCGTCTTTTCCGAATCGGAAGCCATTCTTCACGTCGCTGAACTCGGCGTCGTCATGTTCCTGTTCATCATCGGGCTGGAAATGCAGCCGTCGCGGCTGTGGGGCCTGCGCCGCGAGATCTTCGGCCTCGGCGCCCTGCAGGTCGGCGTCTGCGCGCTTCTGCTGACCGGCGTTGGCATGGCGGGAGGATTTCCGATCGCGCAATCCTTCGTCGCCGGCGCCGGCTTCGTGCTGACCTCGACGGCGATAGTCATGCAGCTTCTCGAGGAGCGCGGCGAAATCGCCTCCCCGAAAGGCCAGCGCATCGTATCGGTCCTGCTGCTCGAGGATCTGGCCATCGTGCCGCTGCTGGCCCTGATCGCATTTCTGGCGCCCGGTGGGGCCGACACCAGCCTGTCGGAGCGGCTGACGGAGGTCGGCATCGGCCTCGCCGCGATCGTCGGCCTGGTGGTGGCCGGCCGGTATCTGCTCAATCCGTTCTTCCGCATCCTGGCGGAAGCCCGTGCCCGCGAGGTGATGACGGCAGCAGCACTTCTGGTCGTTCTCGGATCCGCGCTCGCCATGCAGCTTAGCGGCCTGTCGATGGCGATGGGCGCCTTCCTGGCCGGCGTGCTGCTGTCCGAATCGACCTTCCGCCATCAGCTCGAAGCCGACATCGAACCCTTCCGCGGCATCCTGCTCGGCCTGTTCTTTCTCGCGGTCGGCATGTCGCTCGACCTGCATGTGGTCGCCGCGAACTGGCGGCTGATCGCCATCTATGTCGTCGCCTACATGGTGATGAAGGCGTTCGGCATCTACATCGTTGCCCGCATCCTGAAATCAGGTCATCGCGAAGCGCTGGAGCGCGCGGTCTTCATGGCGCAAGGCGGCGAATTCGCCTTTGTCCTTTACTCGGCGGCCGCGGCCGTCGGCATCATCGACGGCAACGCCAACGCGACGCTGACGGCGATCGTCATCATCTCCATGGTTCTGACGCCGCTGGCGATCATCGCCTTGCGGTATCTGACGCCGCGCGACGAGCAGTCGCTCGACGGCGTCGATATCGCCGATGGCCTGACCGGCAGCGTGCTGGTCATCGGTTTCGGCCGCTTCGGGCAGATAGCCAGCCAACCGCTGCTGCTGCGCGGCATCGACGTGTCGATCATCGACAATGATGTCGAAATGATCCAGGCGGCGGCCGATTTCGGCTTCAAGGTCTACTATGGCGACGGCACGCGGCTGGACATCCTGCATGCCGCCGGCGCCGGCCGGGCACGCGCCGTGCTGATCTGCGTCGACAAGGCTGATGTGGCCGTTCGCATCGCCCAGTTGATCAAGGCTGAGTTCCCACTGCTCACCGTGCTGGCCCGCGCTTTCGACCGCGGAACCGCGCTGCAGCTCATTCGCGCCGGTGTTGATTTCCAACTGCGTGAAACCTTCGAATCCGCACTTGTTTTCGGTGGCTCGGCCCTGGAATCGCTGGGTGTCGATCCGGAAGATGTGGCTGAAACAATCGAAGATGTCAGGCGCCGCGACACCGACCGCTTCGAAACCCAGCTCGCCGAAGGCATTCGCGCCGGACAGCGCTTCTTGAGGGGCAATATCGGCACGCCGATTCCGACGCCGCTTTCCACGCCGCGCCGCCCTGGCCAGGCGCTCAACGAAGAGACGGCCGGCGTGCTGCACAAATCCGAAGCGGCCGATTGAGCAAGGAATTATGCATGGAATTGGACAGCAGAGCCTTGTCGGTCACCAAATTCTGGCGCGATGCCGGCGAGGATGCGTGGTTCGAGAAGAACGAGGCATTCGATGCCGACTTCCGCAACCGCTTTCTCGATCTCCACTACGCCGCCGCGCGGCGTGAATGCGACGCCTGGCTGGAGCATGCCGAAGGCTCGCTGGCGCTGATGATCCTGCTCGATCAGTTTCCGCGAAACTGCTTTCGCGGCACCGGCCATATGTACGCGACCGACCCGCTCGCCAGATATTTTGCCGCAAAGGCGATCGCGGCCCGTCATGATCTGGCGCTTGAGGAAGAAATTCGCGTCTTCCTCTATCTGCCATATGAGCATTCGGAACTGCTTGCCGACCAGCACCTATCGGTCGATCTGACCCAGGCCAGGGCCGAACCCTATCTGAAGTATGCTGTCGAACACCGCGATATCATTCAGAGTTTCGGCCGTTTCCCGCACCGAAACAGGATGCTTGGCCGCGAAACCACCCCGCAGGAGCAGACATTCCTGGATGGCGGCGGATTCTCGGGCTAAACGTCCGGCTGCCGCCTCGTCCGGACCTCAGGCCAGCCACCAATCCCGGCCGGACGACAATCGCTCGATGCCGGATGTGTCGACGGCGACCAGCCGGTCCGTGATGCTGCGACCACTGACAACCAGGCCGGGCGCGATCTCGGCCAGCGGCGCCAGCACGAAGGCACGCTCCAGCATGCGCGGATGCGGCACCTCCAGCCCGGTTTCGTGAATGACGCGGTCGCCGAACACCAGAATGTCGATGTCGATCAGCCGCGGCCCCCAGCGCTCCTCGCGCACCCGCTTCAGCTTGCGCTCGGCATCGAGGCAGAGGTCGAGCAAGGCACGCGGCGCCAGCCCGGTGGAAATTGCGGCAGCCGCATTGAGAAAATCCGGCTGATCGAGCTTGCCCCAGGGCGGCGTGCGATAGAGCGAGGAGACGCCGGTGACACGCGTGTCCGCGTCGGCGTCCAGCATGCGCAACGCCGCGCCCATTGATTTCGCCGGGTCGCCGAGATTGCCGCCAAGGCTGAGATAGACCGTACTATTCGGGCCAGACAACGGTCACCTCGACGTAATCGAGCACGCCGGGCACCGGGGCATTGGGCTTGCGCACGGTGATCTCGGCTTTCTTGATCTGCGGAAAACGCGCCGTCAGCGCACGCGCCACTTCGAGCGCCAGGGACTCGATCAGAAAACGGCGATGCCCGGTGATGATCTCTTCGATCACCGTGAACGCAATGCCGTAGTTGACGGTATCCTCGATGGAATCCTCGACAAGCGCCCGGCCGGGATCGACGGTGAGAGCGGCATCGACATAGAAGCGCTGGCCAAGCCTTTCCTCCTCGTCCAGCACGCCGTGCCGGGCAAAGAAAGCGCAGTTCTTCATGCGGATGACATACATCGCTCAGTCTCTCGCCCGGTCGGTTTGACGCGCCAGCATAGCATCTGCGAGCGCCAGCGCGTCCACGTTGAATGCGACATCGTGGACGCGAAACAGATCGGCGCCCTTGAGCCGCAGGATGACGCTGGTCGCCGCCGTTCCAACACCTCTGTCGGCCGCATCGCGGCCGGTGACTGTGCCGATGAAGCGTTTTCGCGACGTGCCGGCCATCAGCGGCAAGCCGAGTGTATGCAATTCCGAAAAGCGCGCCATCAGGTCGAGATTTTCGTCCGCCGTCTCCTTGGCGAAGCCGAATCCCGGATCGAGCACGATATGGTCGTCGGCAACGCCGTTCTGGTGGGCGATTTCGAGCGATTTTCGCAGGAATTCCAACTGATCGGCAATCACGTCCGGCAGCTTCTGGCGATCCCGCCCGGTATGCATGATGACAAGCCCGGCGCCGGTATCGGCGGCGACACGCGCAATGTCAGGCTCGCGCTGCAAACCCCAGACGTCGTTGACGATATGGGCGCCGGCGGCCACCGCGAACCTGGCGGTGTCGGCGCGATAGGTGTCGACCGAAATCAGCACCTCACTGGTGCTCGCCAGCGCTTCGATCACAGGCAGGATGCGGGCCTGTTCCTCGCTTGCCGATACCGCGGCGGCACCGGGGCGGGTCGATTCTCCACCGACATCGACGATCAGCGCCCCTTCCGCCATGATGCGCCGTGCCTGGGCCAGCGCCTTTTCAGGGGCGTCGAACAGACCGCCGTCGGAAAAGCTGTCGGGCGTGACGTTGAGGATGCCGACGACCACGGCCTTGCCGCCAAGGTCGAGATGGCGTCCATGCGCCAACTGCCATCGCCTAGCCGTCATTGTTCATCAACCATGGGGCTCATCAACCTAGGCTCATCAACCATGTGTGATCCCTAGCGGATCAATTCCGTTGCGCCGGCAACGGCCGTAAAGCAAGGTGGTCGAAGAGGCAACATGATGAAACGATCCATGCTTGGCATCAAACAATCCTTGGCTGGCGCGCTGCTGCTCGCCGTGACCCCGATCCCGGCGGGTGCGGCCAACCTCGTCAAGACGTACAGCTACTTCGCCGTTGGCGGCAGCACGCTCGACGACATCGAGGCGCAGCTCTTCAAACGCGGGCCGGAGGTGAAAAGCACGGGCACACGCCACCCGGGCGCCACCCAGATGGCCTTCACCACCCGCGTCAGCTATGCGCAGACATCGAACTCCTGCCGGATCGCCGACGCTGTGGTGACCGTCAAGGTGAAGGTGATCCTCCCCGAGTGGCGACGCCCACGCAAGTCCGATGCCGATGTCAGGCTGTTCTGGGACACGCTGGCCGCCGACATCAAGCGCCATGAGGAGCGCCACGTCGAGATTGCCAAGAACCATGGCCGCGAACTCGAAGAGGCGCTGAAAGCCACCTACCCGCAAAAGAACTGCAGCGCCGCCAAGGCCAAGGCCGCCGCGATCACTGCGGCTGTTCTTGCCAGCCACGACCGGGCCCAGCTCCAGTTCGACCGTGTCGAAAGCGTCAATTTCGAGAGCCGCATCCTGAGGCTGCTGCGCTACCGGATGGAGCGCATCGGGAACGGTCAATTGCCGCCGGCCTGAGCGCGCTCGAACTGACGAAAGCCAAATTCGCCGAAGCGTAGTGCCAGCTTCGAAAAACTTTCGAGCCCCTGTCGAAATCGGCCTATATGGGACGACATATAGCAGGCTCGCCAGGCGCGAGTTCAAAACGCCAATGCTATCGAGACGGTCAAAGCACCGGAACGGCTGAACAGCGCCGGTCAAATCGCAAGCTTACGGATGAACGATCATGGACCAGGCTGTCGACAATCAAACGATGGTGGAAACTGGCGCGCCGCTGACCGAGAGCGAGAAGAACGCCATCATCGGCGGCGTGCTCCTGTCGATGCTGTTGGCGGCACTCGACCAGACCATCGTCGCGCCAGCCATGCCGACCATCGGGCATGCGCTCGGAAACGCACAATATCTGCCATGGATCGTCACCGGCTACCTCCTGACTGCAACCGCCGTGGCCCCGCTCTACGGCAAGATATCCGATGTTTATGGCCGCCGGCCGACCGTTTATGCCGCGATCCTGATCTTTTTGGCGGGATCACTGGTCAGTGCGATGGCCCCCAACATGTTTGTGCTGGTTGTCGGGCGGGCGATCCAGGGCGCCGGTGGCGGCGGCTTGTTCGCCTTGACACAGACCGTCGTCGGCGATCTCGTTCCGCCACGCGAGCGGGCACGTTACGCCGCCTGGTTCTCCGGCACATGGGCCGTTGCCAGCATTGCCGGACCGTTGCTCGGCGGCACTTTCGCCGAGCACCTGCACTGGTCGCTGATCTTCTGGATCAATATCCCGCTGGGTTTTCTTGCGATGGCGATCATCAACAAGCCGCTCAAGAAACTGCCCATCGCTGCCAAGCACCATCGCATCGACGGCCTGGGCGCGCTGCTTCTGATCATTGCCACGGCGCTGTTGCTGCTGGCCTTGAATTGGGGCGGCAGCGCCTATCCCTGGATGTCGCTTGAGGTCATCGGCGTTCTCTGCGGCTCGGCGATTTTCTGGGGCGCTTTTGCCTTGCGGCTGATGCGAGCCGCCGAACCGCTCATCTCGCTCGAAGTGCTTGGCAATCCAATCGTTCTGGCAGGCACGCTTTCGATGTTCCTGCTTCAGGCCGCAAGCGTCGGTATGGCGGTGTACCTGCCCGTCTATCTCCAGTCGGTGCTCGGCCTGTCGGCAGCAGAGTCGGGCACCGCGATGCTTGGGCTTCTGCTGGGGACCGTCGGCGGCGCGACATTCAGCGGGCGTATGATACCGCGCTTCACCCACTACAAGCGCATTGCAATGGTGGGCGTCGTCTTCAGCATGCTGTGCCTCTGCCTGCTGGCCTTTGTCGCGGGGCATGCATCGCTGCTGGAAGTAGAGGTTTTGACGATTTGCATAGGGTTGGGGACCGGAACGACGTTTCCGGTCACCACCGTGTCGGTCCAGAACGCCGTCGACCGCATGCATCTTGGCGTCGCGACCGGTGTGCTGACATTCCTGCGCTCGCTGGGCAGTGCGCTTGGGGTCGCGATGCTCGGCGCGGTCGCTCTGGGCTATGGCCTGCCGCTTGCCGGCGAAGGCGTGCGGATCGCTGGTCATAGCGCATCGGTCGAGCCGTTCGTGATGATCTTTGTCGTCGCCGCAGCCACATTGCTGCTGGGGCTGATCACGCTGATGCTGATGCCCGAAAAGGAGCTTCGCGGTTATGCCGACGACGCAGCTCCAATCCTCGCGGAGTAAAAAGTTAGCCGGAGACGCCGAGCTTCTTCTGCAGACTGGTCGACGAGGTCGTGTACTGGAACACGATACGCTCGCCGGGGCTGATGATGCGCTTGGCGGCCTGCGCCATCAACGCCACCTCGTGGAAGCCCGACAGGATCAGCTTCAGCTTGCCCGGATACCAGTTGATGTCGCCGACCGCGAAGATGCCCGGCACCGATGTCTGGAACTTCTCTGTATCGACCGGAATGAGGTTCTCGTGAAGATTGAGGCCCCACTCCGCGATCGGTCCGAGTTTCATGGTCAGGCCGAAGAACGGCAGCATGCGCGTGCAAGGCACCTCGACGTCGCCGTCCGGTCCCTTGATGGTGGCCGATGACAGCTGGCCCTCAGTGCCGGTCAGTCCGGTCACTTGCCCGACCTGGAACTCCAGCTGCTTCATCTCCTGCATGGCATACATCTTGTTGACGCTGTCGGGCGCGGCACGGAACTCGGGCCGCCGGTGCACCAGAGTCACGCTCTTTGCCACGGGCTGCAGGTTGAGCGTCCAGTCGAGCGCCGAGTCGCCGCCGCCGACAATGACGAGGTCGTGGCCGCGAAAATCCTCCATCCGGCGCACCGAATAGAAGACGCTCTTGCCTTCAAAAGGTTCAATCCCCGGGATCGGTGGACGCTTGGGCTGAAAGGAGCCGCCGCCGGCGGCAATCACCACCACCTTGGCCTCGAACACTTCGTTCTCATCGGTGGTGACGCGAAAACTGCCGTCCTCCAGCTTTTCCAGGCTGGAAACCATGCGGTTGTAGGTGAAATCAGGCTTGAACGGCGCGATCTGCTCGAGCAATTTGTCGACCAACCCCTGCGCCGAAATCGAGGGCCAGCCGGGAATGTCGTAAATCGGCTTTTCCGGATAGAGTTCCGCGCATTGGCCACCGGGCCGGTCGAGGATGTCGATCAGGTGGCACTTCATGTCGAACAGGCCGAGTTCGAACACGGCAAACAGGCCGACCGGCCCTGCCCCGACAATAAGCACGTCTGTCTTGGTGGTCTCGGTCATGCGATGTGCCTCGCTGCGAAGAGAGCAGGACACTGCATGACCAATGCTCCGCTGCCAAGCCGCAGCGGGAAAAATCAGTTGGCAAAGATCCCGCGCTTATCCCTGGCGGGCGGGCACGCGGACAACCAGGCCGTCAAGCGCGTCGCGCACCTTGATCTGGCACGACAGGCGTGAGTTCGGCTGGACCTCGTAGGCGAAGTCCAGCATGTCCTCTTCCATCGCTTCCGGCTCGCCGACCTCAGCCGTCCAGGCTTCGTCGACATAGACGTGACAGGTCGCACAGGCGCAGGCGCCGCCGCATTCCGCCTCGATCCCGGGCACAGCGTTCCGGATCGCGTTCTCCATGACCGTCGAGCCGTTCTCGGCGTCCATTTCGAAATGTGTGCCGTCATGGGCGATGAAAGTCAGCTTGGTCATTTGTCACCTGAAGGGAGTCTCAGCCGAGATAATCACTCCGGCGAGCAAGTCAACTGCCGCGCGAAAGCGCCGCTTCGTGACGTTTTCCGCAAACCGGGTTTAGCGCCGGATTCAGCGACTGATGGCGGCGATGAAATCGCGCACTTCGTCGATCAGCGTGCCGAGCCGCTTGAGCGTCTGGTTGTCTTCCGGCCGGTGCTCGATCTCGGTGACGCAATCGGCAATGGCAAAGGCACCCACGCCCCGTGCCGAGCCCTTGAGTCCATGGGCGAGCAGAAGCCGGTCCTTGATGTCGGCGTCGACTATTCTGTCGCGCACCGACAGCGCCTGTTGTACAAACAGCGCCAGCACCTCCTGCTCGAGGCTACGGTCGCCCATCGTCTGGCGGGCAAGGTGTGCCAAATCGACCGGCCGTGACCGTCTTGGTCCGGATACGTCGCCCCCGGGCATTGAGAAGGCGATGCCGCTTTCGCCACGCATGAACTCGAACTCCGTTTTCTTCGATCGCCCAAAAACCTAAGCGAATCCAGTGGACAACGGGTTAATGGTTGGCCCGGAAAAATGGTGCGAAAACGGCGCCGAAATCACGGTTGCGTTAACCTTATATTTAAAGTTTTACGTATCCCGCGGAATGCATGTTTTCTTTACCCCCCTGTGTCATTACGATACGAGGGGTCCATTTTCAGCCTCCTGCGCGTGGTAAGACAAACAGAATTATAAGCCCGCGGCAGCTAGTACAGGGTAGCGAAGGCATGGCAAAGAAACCAACGACGAGAACTCTCGACAACGAAGTGGCCAGGGAACTGGAAAAGGCGCTTGATTTCGACCTCAGCAATGATGTCGGCAGCGGCGACCTCGACATCGCGGCTTCGATGGAGGATCTGGAAGCGCAGATATCCCAGGCCGCCGACGAGCTGGCACGCGAGGGACGCGATCAGAAACCGGAGCCCGTGGTCAATCAGAGCCAGTCCCAGAGCCAGGCCGCAAAACCCGCGCCAAAGGCCAAGCCTGCCGAGTTGCGTCCCGTGGAAACACGCAATGGCGCCCAGCCTGCGGGTTTCGCGCCGGCCAATGACGATCGCCAGAAGGACTACAAGACGCTCCTGCACAGCCTCAACAGGCGTGCCTCGAACACCATTTACTGGGTTGTCGCCTTTGTTTCGCTCGCCTGGTTCGCCGGCGCCGGCGGATTGGCCAATCTTCTTTTCGGACCGAGCATCTGGAAAATCCGCACGCTTGACCAGTTCCTTGCCCGTCCGGAGCTGATCGGCCTCGCCGTCGCGGCGATCGTGCCCGTCATCCTGTTCTGGGCTTTCGCGGCCATGATTCGCCGCGCCCAGGAAATGCGCATCGCCGCCCAGTCGATGACCGAAGTGGCCTTCCGTCTGACCGAACCGGAAAACCTTGCCCAGGATCGCGTCATGATGATCGGCCAGGCCGTTCGTCGCGAGGTCGCGGCCATGGGCGAAGGCATCGAACGCACGCTTGCCCGCGCCGTCGAGCTGGAAACGCTGGTGCACAGCGAAGTCAACCAGATCGAACGCTCCTATTCCGAGAATGAATCCCGCATCCGTTCGCTGGTCGACGGGCTAGGCAGCGAGCGCGAGGCCGTCGTCACGCACGCAGAGCGCGTCCGCGCCTCGATCACCGGCGCGCATGAGACGCTGAAGGACGAGATCGGCGCCGCCTCCGACATCATCCGTGATTCGATCCTCAATGCGTCGACCAAATTGTCGATGACCATCACCAATTCCGGCGACACGCTCATCGACCGCATCAACGAAAGCTCGATGTCGATCTTCGATTCGGTGGAAGGCCGGCTCGATTCGATCACCGACCGCCTGTCGACCTCCGGCGAGGCTTTCGCCAGCCTTCTTGATACCCGCATCGCCAAGCTGACGGACACCACGGACGGCCTGACACGGTCGTTGACCGATCTGCTCGACGATCGCACCACCGGCATGGTGTCGCTGCTTGGCGGTGCTGCACGCACCCTCAATTCCGAGTTCGAGGCCAGCCTCAACGGCATCGAGCGGACGCTCGCCGAACGCGGCCAGGCGCTGATCAGCGAGTTCCAGACGCGCGCCGAGGCGCTGGACACCGGAACGCAGAAGCTCAATGCAGCCCTCGAGGCCCGCGCCCGCCAGATCAACGAGACGCTGGTCGAGCGCGCCCGTGAAATCGCCCACACCTTTGCCGAGAGCAAGGACACGCTGTCGGCGATGATCGATCAGGGCAAGACCCAGATCGGCGCCGACATGGCCGACATCGTCACCTCGACCTCCTCCATGCTCGAAGCCCGCGCCAGCGACTTCGCCGGGCGCATGGAAGCCGCCCGTCACGTCGTCTCGCGTTCGTTCGACAGCGACATCCAGCGGCTCGCCGATGCCCGTGTCGGCATCGAGGAAGCCGTCGAGAACCACAGCAGAAAGCTGTCCGAAAGCCGCGAGCGCATGGCCGAAGCCATGCAGGCCGATCTGGCGAAGTTCGCCGAGGGCCGCGCCGGCATCGATGCGGCGGTGACCAACCAGGTGCAGAAGCTGGCCGAAGGCCGCAGCCTGATCTCGCGCGCTCTCGAAGAAGATTTGCGCAAGGTCAATGAATCGCGAGCGGCCATCGATGCGTCGCTCGGCAGCCATCTCGAAAGGCTGGAAGAAGGCCGCAACAGGCTCTCCACTGCCCTGAACGAAGACTCCGGGAAATTGGTGCAAGCTCGTACGATCATTGATGAAATGGTTGCCGGCCACGTCGGAAAGCTCGCCGAGGGCCGCAACATCCTGTCGCGCGCACTGGAAGCCGATCTCGGCAAACTATCCGACAGCCGCGCCGACATCGACGGTCTTGTCGCCGGTCAGGTCGAGAAGATCGCGGAGGGCCGCGCCGTGCTCGCCAAGGCGTTGGAAAACGACATTATAGGCATCAAAAATCTCATCGAAACCCATTCCGCCAAGCTGGCGGAAGACCGCACCCAGCTTTCGCACTCGCTCGACAGCGATCTGTCCGGCATACGCGGCCTGATCGAGGGTCATTCGGGACGCCTCGCCGAAGACCGCAGCCTGCTTTCGCAGACCCTCGAAGCCGACCTTGCCAAGCTTGCAGAGAGCCGCTCGAGCATCGACGGTCTCGTCGCCGGTCAGGTCGAGAAGCTGGCCGAAGGCCGCGACATTCTCAAACGGGCTCTGGAATCCGATCTGAACACGATCAAGGGCGTCATATCGAGCCAGTCGGAAAAGCTGGCCGAGGATCGCGGGCAGCTTTCGCGGGTCCTGGAAGCCGACCTGCAGAATGTGAACAGCGTCATCGCCGACCACATGAACAAGCTGGTTCAGGACCGTTCGACCCTGTCGAAGGCGCTCGAGGACGATCTCGCCAAGCTGGCCGACAGCCGTTCCAGCATCGACGGGCTGGTTGCCGGTCAGGTCGAGAAGTTGTCTGAGGGTAGAGATATCCTGCGGCGCGCCCTGGAATCCGACCTCAATGCGATCAAGGGAACCATTGCAGACCAGTCGCAGAAACTGGTCGATGACCGGGCACAATTCGCCCGGGCGCTCGAGGCTGATCTCGAAAGCGTCAACAGCCTGGTCAACAGCCATTCCGAACGGCTCGCCCAGGACCGTTCGACCTTGTCGAGGTCACTTGAGGCCGACCTCGAAAACGTCGGCGGCCTCGTCAACAGCCACGCGGAAAGGCTTGTCCAGGAACGCTCGACCCTGTCGAAGGCGCTTGAAGACGATTTGGCCAAGCTCGCCGAAAGCCGCTCCAGCATCGATGGCCTGGTCGCCGGCCAGGTCGAGAAACTGGCCGAAGGCCGCGATATTCTCAAGCGCGCGCTGGAAGCCGATCTGGCCAAGCTGGCCGAAAGCCGCTCCAGCATCGACGGTTTGGTCGCTGGTCAGGTGGAGAAACTGGCCGAAGGCCGCGACATTCTCAAACGCGCCCTCGAAGCTGACTTGCAGAAGCTGAGCGAAAGCCGCAGCGATATCGACGACGTCATTGCCGGACATGTCGGCAAGCTGTCCGAGGGTCGCAATATGCTGACCCGCGCGCTGGAAGACGATCTCGGCAAGCTCGCCGAGACCCGCAAGGACGTTGACCGCTCGCTGTCGGGCCATATCGACCAGATAGCCGCCAGGAGCACCAGCATTTCCGACGCGATCGCTGCCGATGTCGAGAAGATCGAGCAGGCGTTCGGCCGTCAGACCGGCATCATCGAGGAGCGCGCCGGCACTATGGAGCGTGCGCTCTCGACAGGCGTCGACAACGTCCGTGCCGTGCTCGAGAAGAGCGCTGTGTTTGTCGCCGGCGCCCTGCGCGAAAAGGTGCTGGAAGTCACCAGCACGCTGCATGAGCAGGCCGGTGCCGCGTTCAGTGACGCCGACCGCAAGATCGCCGAGCGCGCCGAGCAGACCTCTGCCGCCCTGCTGGCACGGGCCGAAGATATCGCCCGCACCTTCGAGGACGCCGACCGTCGCCTGCACGCCCGTGCGGAAGATACGTCGAACGCCTTGCTTGCCCGCGCGGACGATACGTCCAGCTCACTGCTGGCCCGCGCCCATGAAACCGCCGATCAGCTGGCCGCTCGTGCAAGCGAGATTGCCGGCGCCTTCGACGTGGCGGACCAGAAGCTCGCCGCCCGCGCCCAGGAAACCGCCGATCAGCTGACCGCCCGTGCAAGCGAGATCGCCGGCACGTTCGATGCAGCCGACCAGAAGCTGGTCGCCCGCGCCATCGAAACGGCCCAGTCGCTGGCCGCGCGCGCCGGCGATATCCTGCGCAACTTCGAAGGCGCCGACCGACGGCTCGGCATGCGCATCGGCGAATCGGCCGAAGCGCTTGCCGCCCGTGCCTCGGACCTTGGCCGCATCTTCGATGCAGCCGACCAGCAATTGGTCTCGCGCATCGCCGAAGGTTCGGAAGCACTGTCCAGCCGCGCCTCGGAAATCGGCCGCATCTTCGACGACGCGGATCAGCGCCTGGTGTCGCGCATCGCCAGCAGCACCACCACGATCGGCGAGCATGCCGAAACCATCGTCGGCGCCTTTACCGATACCGAGCAAAGGGTCGCCGAACGTGCAAGGCGGACCGGCCAGGAAATGGCCGTGCATGCCCGCGAAATCGAGCAGGCGCTTGCCGGCGCCGATGAGCGGCTTGCGTCGAGCGCTGCGGCTACGGCCGCCCGTGTCGAAGAGCAGGTCTCAGGCGTCGAGAACCGCCTCGCCCACACGGCCGAGACGATGGGCCAGAAGCTCAACGAGCAGGTGTCGAATGCCGAGGCGCAACTCGTTTCGCGAGCCAATGTGATCGCCGAGACCTTCACTGCGGTTGGCCAGCATATCGGCCAGAGCACCAACGATGCCGCCAAGACGATCGGCGCCAACACCCGCGAACTCAACACCATGCTCGCGGCGCGTTCGGCCGAAATGTCGAAGATCCTCGACGAAACCGCACGGCCTTTGGTCGAGCGCTTCGCCCAGGGCGGTTCGGAACTGCAAAAGAGCATGGAAGAGGTCACCGAACGCGCCACCGAGAAGCTGCGCAGCGAGAATGCCGCACTTGTCGACGCGCTCGCCAGCCGCACCGCCGAGACCTTGTCGGCGGTCGAAGGCGCCCGCTCGTCGCTGTCCGACAGCGTCGCCGACCTCATTGGCCGCATGACCAAGTCCAGCTCGCAGCTCGGTCAGCTGATCGAGCAGGCCGCCGTCAATCTCGGCGAGGTCGATGAACGCCTCAGCGGCAGCACGCAAAGCTTCGCCGCCACCACCGAGAAAGCCGCGCAGACCTTTGCCAGTTCGGCGCGACTGGTCGATTCGAACACGACAAGGCTGACGGACCTGTCGTCGTCCACCTTGCGCGAGGTCGCGTCGATCGCCACCAAGTTCGACGAACACAGCCGTCTGCTGTCCAGCGCTTCGGACCTGTTGAGTTCGGCCCAGAGCAACCTCGAGCACACGCTCGAAAGGCAGTCGTCGCTCGAGGATCTCGCCGTCGGCCTGGTTAAGAAATCGGAAGATCTCGAAAGGGTCATGCGCTCGTTCGAAAATCTCGTCGGCCAGACGCTGCAGAACGCCGAAGGCAAGACGATGGAGTCGGCCGACAAGATCCGCAACGCCATCACCGACGTCGTCGATTCGGCTACCAAGCGCTTCGCCGATGCGACCGAGGAGATGCGGCGCACCGCGGGCTCGATCAAGAGCGAACTCGACCTCACCCGCGCCGAACTCAAGAAGGGCGTCATCGAGATGCCGGAAGAGGCAAAGGAATCGACCTCGGCCATCCGCCGCGCCGTCTCCGAGCAGATCAATGCCCTGAAGGAGCTTTCGGACATCGTTGCGAAGTCCGGCCGCAGCAGTGATGGCGCCGAGCCCCGCAATCTGCGTCCGGCGCCGCAAGCGCCAGCCGCACGCACCGCCGAGCCGCCGCGTCGCGCACCGCCGGCACCGCAGCCGGAGCTGCGCACCCCTCAGGCGCCGTTGGGCGGCCCTGCATTGCGCGGCACGCTCGACCTTGAGCGCCCCGCCGAGGCGGCACCACGCCAGCGTGGTGATGCACGTACGCCTCAGGGCGGTTGGGTGCGCGATCTCCTGACCGCGGCGTCGAACGACGAGGACCTGAGGTCCGCAGCACCTTCGGCGCCCGCGGAAGCACCGCGCGCGGCCCCTGCCCAGCGCTCGCCCCTGCATGTCGTGGAATCGCTGAACTCGCTCTCCGTCGATATCGCGCGAGCCATCGATCACGAAGCTTCGATCGAGTTGTGGAACCGCTACCGGCGTGGCGAACGTGACGTGTTCACGCGGCGGCTCTACACACTGAAGGGCCAGCAGACGTTCGACGAGATCCGTCGCAAGTATCAGGCGGAGGCCGAGTTCCGCGCCGCCGTCGACCGCTACTGCGACGATTTCGAGAAGCTGCTCAAGGATGTCTCGCGCAACGACCGCGACAACATCATGGCGCAGACCTACCTGACGTCGGACACCGGCAAGGTCTACACCATGCTGGCCCACGCCAGCGGCCGCCTGCATTGATCAGCCGATAGGGCAAAAAACAAAAAGGCGGGAAATTTCCCGCCTTTTTCATGTCGGCCGATTTGTGTTGTTGGCGCATCTGCCGACGCCGCGGCCGTTGCAGTGCCTCTGACATCAGCGTTGGCAGAAGTGTTATGCGATCAAGCCTTTACGGAGATCAGATCACCGAATCCGTCCAGCGCACGATCTGCCTGGCGGCATCGCCGAACGCGTTGTCGAGCGCACTGACATAGGCCGGATTGCCGCTGCCCGAAACAGGCGCGGAGGCGGTGAAGCTCTTCGAGGCACGCACCTCGCCATTGCGGTCGTTCAGAATGCGCACGAACAGGTCGACCTCGGCATGTTCGCCGCCGTCGACGCTCACTTCGAATGAACGGATCTCGACGATCACCTGATAATCGATCGCCAGGCCCTCGCCCGGCTTGCCGACGCCGGCAAAGCTGCCTGAACGCTGGAACGTCTCGGCCAGCCGCGCCTGCACGATCAGCGGCAGCCGGTCGGCCCATTGCGCGCCCTTGAGATACTGGATCGAGCGATCCGATGGCTTGATGACGATGTTCTGGCTGTCCAGCGCCTTGAGCGCCGAAGGCTGCGCGATCAGGATCTGACGGCGGCTATGGCCATGCGCGTCGACCGAAGGCGCCGACAGCTCAAAGGTGTCGAGCGGCGCAGGCTTGCCACCCAACGCTGCGCAGCCGACCAGCGTCAGGGCAAGCAGTGCCGCAGCCGATGTCCGCCCGCCCGTTCTCACCCACACAGATTTCACACGCGATCCCCGTTGTCCCCGGATCGTAAGATCAAGCCGCTTTCGCGGCCCATGTTTCTGGGGCGCGCCGACACCGAAGTCAACGCCGCGCCCTGCCATCGAACTGCCGGACCTCGCCCTCGCCACCCGAAAGGATGCGCTGCGGATTGCGGCTGAGATCTGTCACCGCCTCCTCAATGCGGCTGATCGAACGGCGGCTGTCCTGCACCAGCGCCTCGACATTCGAAAGCCCCTGGCCCGAGAAGCGCGTCAGATTGTCGGTGATGACGCCAAGACGCGCATTCAGCGTGTCGGCTACCTGCTTGAATGATTTCAGCGTGGCTCTGGCGTCGGCCATCACGCCATCGGCTTGACCCGAGCCGAGCAAGGTGTCGACCCTGGCGAGGATGCCGTCGACGCGCACCGAGGCATCGTTGAGGCGTTGGGCGAGTTGCTTGGCATCCTTGATCGTCTGGTCGATGTCGTCGGCCCGGTTGGCGAATTTGTCGGTCACTTCTGCGATGTCGGCGGCCGCCTTGTCGGCGTTTTCGCTGGCCTTCTGGATGTTGGCGAGTGCGGAACGCACCTGCGCCGGATCGATGCCGTCGAGCACACCGTCGACCTTCGTCAGCGTGCCTTGCGTCTGCTTGGCGAAATCGTTGACCGATCCGACGGCCGTATCGACGTTCTTGATCACGCCGTCGAGCTGTTTCGAAGTCTCCTTGAGGTTGCCTGTCACCGTATCGACGTTGGCGACAATGCTCTTGATCTTGTCCTTGTCGACGGCGTTGAGCAGACCTTCGGCTGCCTTGAGCGTGCCGTCGAGCTTGCCGGAAACGCCTTTCAGCTCATCGGACAGCGCACTGGCGGCGGACAGGAACTTGTCGATACCGTCCGAATTCTTGGCCAGCGCATCGGAGAAGGTCTGCACGTTCTGCACGGTCTGCGTCAGCGGCCCGCGAACGTCCTTGGTGAAGCCTTCGAGTTCCGTGAGCACCTTGTCGGCGCGGGTAAAGATGTTCTGCGCTGTCTGCAAGAGGTTGGTCACCGCCGACGGGTTGGCGACGATCTCGGCGACCTTGCCTTCCTTTTCCGCCTGGTCGAGGAGTTTTACTTCCTTGGGGTCAGCGCCCTTGAGTTCGATGTTGGCCTGTCCAGTGAGGCCGGCAAGACCGATATCCGCCTGCGTCGACTTGGTGATCGGCGTCAGTCGATCGATCTCGGTGTCGGCGATGGCGACAGTCGGATTGTCGACGTCGATATAGACGCGCCTGACATCACCAACCTTGACGCCGTTGAACAGCACGAAACTGCCGCGGCCAAGCCCGGACGCCGAGCCTGGAATGCGCACGCGCAGCAACGTCGTCTCGCCCTTGTCTCCGATCGCCGCCGTCCAGTAGACGAAGGCAAACGCCGCCAGGATCGCGGCCAGCGTGAAAATGCCGACAATGACGTAATTGGCTCTGGTTTCCATTGTCCCACTTATGGCTATGCGCGCGCGGCAAGATCAAGTTGCCGAGCGCGTTTTCCGCGGAAATAGGACTTTACCCACGGCTCCTCGCTCTTCAGCATGTCGTCGATGGTGCCTTCGACCAGTACTTTCTTCTTGCCGAGCACGGCCACGCGGTCGCAAGCGGTGAAAAGCGTGTCGAGATCGTGCGTCACCATGTAGACGGTCAGATCCATCGTATCGCGCAGCTTGACCACCAGCTCGTCGAACTCCGCCGCGCTGATCGGATCGAGGCCCGATGTCGGCTCGTCGAGGAAGACGATATCGGGGTCGAGTGCCAGCGCCCGCGCCAGCGCCGCTCGCTTGATCATGCCGCCGGAAAGTTCGGACGGAAATTTCTGCGCCGCGTCCGGCGGCAATCCGACCAGTTCGATCTTGAGCAGCGCCAGCTCATCCATCAGCTTCTTAGGCAGGTCGAGATATTCGCGCATCGGCACCTGGACGTTCTCCAGCACCGTTAGTGCCGAAAACAGAGCTCCGTGCTGGAACAGCACGCCAAGCCGCATATCGATGCGCAGACGCTCCACTTCGCTGGCCTTCTCGACATCGACGCCGAACAGCTTGATCGTTCCCGACTGCTTGCGCGTCAGGCCAAGGATGGTTCGCAACAGAACGGATTTGCCGGCACCTGAGGCGCCGACAAAGCCGAGGATTTCGCCACGCCTGATATCGAGCGACAATTTGTCGAGGATGAGCTTGTCGGCGAAGGAGACGCTGATGTTGTGCGCGGAAAGCACGATGTCGCCTTCGCCCGCATCGTCCGCCACCGCAATCGTCTTTGTCCTGCGCCGCAGCTTCATTTCAAAACTCGATCGCTGCGTAGAACATGGCGAAAAGCCCGTCGAGGATGATGACGACGAAAATCGACTTCACCACCGAGGCTGTCACGTGCTGGCCGAGCGATTCCGCGCTGCCGCCGACCTTCATGCCTTCGACCGAGGCAATCGTGCCAATGATCATGGCCATGAACGGCGCCTTGATCAGGCCGGCGAAAATCGTACTGAGATCGATGGCGACACGCAGCCGGTCGAGGAAGGCGGCCGGCGCGATGTCGGAATAGAGCCAGGCAGCCAGTATGCCGCCGCCGAGTGCGGCGAAATTGGCGATGATGGTCAGGCACGGCAAGGCGATGACCAGCGCCACCAGCCGCGGAAAGACCAGGACGCCGATCGGGTTGAGCCCGATGACCTTCAGCGCGTCGACCTCCTCGCGCATCTTCATCGAGCCGATCTCGGCGGTGATCGCGCTGCCGGAGCGGCCGGCGATCATGATCGCCGTCATCAGCACGCCGAGTTCGCGCAGGATCAGCACGCCGACCAGGTCGACGACGAATATATCGGCGCCGAAATAGCTGAGCTGATAGGCGCCTTGCTGGGCAACGATGGCACCGACGATCGCCGACATCAGCACCACCACCGGAATGGCGCCGACACCCATGCGGTCGATCTGGTTGAAGATCGCCGCCGGGTTGACGGCGTGGCCGCGGCCGAGCTTCATCTGCGCGCCGCGAATGGTGGCGCCGAGGATGTTCATCGAGGAAAGGAAGTCGTCGCGCATCTCGTAGACGCGGCGGCCGACCGCCTCCAGCGCGCGGATGACGATATTGGGCGGACCGGCAGCGCCGGATTCGGGTTCGCGCCGCACGGCCTCGCCTACCGCGTCGAGCAGGATCGAAGCGATCTCGCTCTGGCCTTGCATCTGGATCTCGACGCCCTTCTTCTCGAAGGCGCTTACCAGCCGGTCGATCAACCAGGCGCCGGCGGTGTCCATCTTCTCGATCTTGGAAACATCGAGCGCCAAGGTCTTGAAGCCGCTTCGTTTTTCGATCTTGCGCATGTCGGCGTCGATCAGCGCGACGGTCCGTGTCGTCCAGATTCCGGAGAAGGCGCAGCCGAGAACGCCGTCCTCCTCGCCGATTGCCACGCGCGGTTCGTGGTCAGCCTCCCCTGCGGTCGTGCCGCTTGCGTCGCGCTTGCCGATGGTCAACATGGCATCCTGTTTAGCCTGACGGGTCTGACCTGTCGATTTGCCGACAACGCTTGTCGCATAGCAGGAGCAGAAAAATATGGCGCGTGTCATTTCGGTCGAGGCCGAGCGTTTTCCAATCGCCGGAACCTTCACCATCTCGCGCGGTTCCAAGACCGAAGCCGAAGTGATCTCCTGCACGATCAGCGAGGGCGGCCACGCCGGCCGCGGCGAATGCGTTCCCTACAAGCGCTATGGCGAGACCATGGACCGCGTGCGCGAGACGATCGAGGCCATGCGCGACCGGATCGCCGGCGGCATCAGCCGGGCCGCCTTGCTCGATGCCATGCCGGCCGGAGCTGCCCGCAACGCCATCGACTGCGCCCTGTGGGACCTCGAAGCCAAGCTGAGCGGCAAACCAGTAGCATCCAGCATCGGTGCCGCTCCACTACGGGCGCTCGAAACCGCCTACACGCTGTCGCTCGGCGAACCGGAGGCGATGGCGGCGCAGGCCCGCGCCAATGCCGCACGGCCGCTTCTCAAGGTCAAGATCGGTGGCGACAACGATATCGCCCGCATCCGCGCCGTCAGGCAAGCGGCACCCGACAGCCGAATCATCCTCGACGCCAATGAGGGCTGGAACGACGACAATATCGTTGCAAACCTTGCATTCGCCGCCGAGCAAGGCATCGCGCTGATCGAACAGCCGCTGCCGGCCGGCCATGACGAGATCCTGGGCCATATCGCGCATCCCGTGCCGATCTGCGCCGATGAAAGCGTGCACGAGGCGAAGAACCTCGCAGCTCTTGTTGGCCTCTACGACGCCGTCAACATCAAGCTCGACAAGTCGGGCGGCCTGACAGCCGCCCTTGTGCTGCGCGATCGCGCCCGCGAACTCGGTTTCGGCGTCATGGTCGGCTGCATGGTCGGCACGTCGCTGGCGATGGCCCCGGCGGTGTTGCTCGCTCAGGATGCAGATTTCGTCGACCTCGACGGTCCGCTGCTGCTTGCCCGCGACCGTGTGCCCGGCCTTGTCTATCAGGGATCGCTGGTGTCACCGCCTGATACGGCGCTGTGGGGCTGAGCGCGCCGCAAACCCGATCAGCACCAGTCCGATCAAGGCGATCGGGATCATGGCAAAAAAGCCGTCGACGCCGAAACGCTCGTAAAGCGGGCCGGACGCCAGCGTTACCACCGCCATGAAGAAGCCGTTGGAGAAATAGGCAATGCCTTGCGCGGCACCGGTTCGCTCCTCGGAGACCGTTTCGCCGATCATCTTCTGCAGGCCGATCAGCACCAACGCCACCGAAACCGAGTGCAGCGACTGGACGCCAAAAAATCCGGCAACGCCGAGCCCGAGCGGCCAGACCAGCGGAAAGGCGATCCAGCGCACGATCGAGCCGATCCCTGCCATCACCATGATCGACACGACGGAGAACCGGTCGAAAAAGCGGGTGAACATCATGAACATGCAGACTTCCGACACCACGCCCCAAGCCCACAAAAGGCCGACAACCGAATCGCTGAGGCCGATCGATTTCCAGTAGATGGAGACGAAGCCGTAGAGAAATGCGTGGCTGGCGGTGATGATGCCGACGCCGATCGAAAAATACAGGAAATACGGGTTGAGAAGCTTCGGTGCTGAATGCTGGATGTCTGTGGCCGACAGCGGTGAAGCGCGCCGCGGACGGCCAAGACGCGGCGCCAGCAGCCCTGCGGCAAGGGCCGCGACAAACGCCACGAGAATGATCACCGGAACCGCCCGCGACCCGGTTGCCGACAGGATGAAGCCGCCGGCGACATTGGCGAGCAGATAAGAGATCGAGCCCCATTTGCGCATGCTCGTATAGTTCGAGCCGAAGCGGCGCACACCCGAAAGCGCCAGCGAATCGGCGATCGGCGAATGCGGCGTCCAGACGATGGTCAGCGCCAGCGAAACCGCCAGCACCATGGCGTAGGTCGGCGTCAGGAAATAACCGGCTGACAAAAGCAGCGACGCAGCTACCAGCGCGACGTAGACATCGGCGCGATCCCTGGCACGATCAGCCAACGCGGTCAGCAACGGCGTCGTCACCACGCGCAGGAACATGGGGGCCGCCAGAATGACGGCGATCTGCTCGGCATGAAAACCCTTGGCCTGTAGCCACAGCGGAAAGTAAGGCAGATGCGTTCCGAGCGGCACGAACAGCGTCGCGAAAATCAGGCTCATGCGCAGTTCGAAATGGCGCGGCTTGACGAGTTGTTCGGGCGAAAGCGGCGGCAGGGACATGAATCGATCCAATAACGCTGCACTCGGCCGGATGGCAGCGCGTATCGATCCCTTAACATGGGCGAAAACCGGGCGAAACCGGTTGGACTAATCGATTGATCCCGGAGTCCGGACGAACGCCGGCGCTATGCCGCCTGCCCAACCCGGTCTTCGATGAGCAACGGGATAAAGGGCTCGTCCGGCGCCTCGGGCAGCACCTGTGCCCAGGTCAGGATTTCCATCCGGCCATCAAAATGCTCGACCACAGCCGTGCAGCTTTCCACCCAGTCACCGGTGTTGATGTACTGGACATCGCCAAAATTCTCGATGACGGCATGATGGATGTGGCCGCAGATGACGCCGTCGACATGCGAGCGGCGCGCCTCGTCCGCAAGCATGGTCTGGAACGAGCCGATGAAGTTCACCGCCTTCTTGACGTTGACCTTGGCCCAGGAGGAAAACGACCAGTATGGCAGGCCGAGCAGCTGGCGCAGCCGCGTCACCACGCGGTTGACCAGCATGGCCGCGTCATAGGCGTGGTCGCCGAGGTAGGCGAGCCAGCGCGCGTTGTGGACGACGGTGTCGAACTGGTCGCCATGGATGACGAGCAGGCGCTTGCCGTCGGCGGTCTCGTGGATGGCGCGGTCGGCGACAACGATGCCGCCGAAATGCACGCCCTGGAACTGGCGGGCGAATTCGTCATGGTTGCCGGCGATGTAGGTGATATTGGCGCCCTTGCGCGCCTTGCGCAGCAATTTTTGCACGACGTCGTTATGGCTTTGCGGCCAGTGCCAGCTCCGCCGCAGCCGCCAGCCGTCGACGATGTCACCGACCAGGTAGATGATGTCGGCGTCGTGATGTCTAAGGAAATCGATCAGGAATTCGGCCTTCGCCGCCTTCAAGCCCAGATGGACGTCGGAAATGAACATGCTGCGAAAAGTGCGGGGCTCTTGGCCGGACATCGCGATTTCACCCTTGCTTTCGCGAGAGCCTATGCCCCGATTCATGCAACAACCGTATGACGGTTGCGATTGGTCCAGCCGAAGGACTAGCTTGCCGCCGGCTCACAAGGAGAAATCATCATGGATCTCGGTATCAGCGGGAAGAAGGCCATTGTCTGCGCTTCGAGCAAGGGACTTGGGCGCGGTTGCGCCATGGCGCTGGCCGAGGCCGGCTGCGACATCGTCGTCAACGGGCGCAATGCAGAGCTGGTGGCGAAAACCGCCGCGGAGTTGCGCCAGCGCCATGGCGTCAGGGTGACGGAAGTCGTTGGCGACGTTTCCAAGCCCGAGGTGCAGAAGGCGCTGCTCGCGGCCTGCCCGGACCCGGATATCCTCGTAAACAACAACGGCGGACCGCCGCTTCGCGATTTTCGCACGCTCGACCGCGAAAAGATCCTCGAAGGCGTCACCCAGAACATGGTGACGCCGATCGAGCTGGTTCAGGCTGTCCTCGACGGCATGGCGGCGCGCGGCTTCGGCCGCATCGTCAACATCACCTCGCTATCGGTCTACGTGCCCATTCCAGGCCTAGATCTGTCGTCCGGCGCGCGCGCTGGCCTGACCTCGTTCCTGGCCGGCGTGGCGCGGACGGTGGCGGATCGCAACGTGACCATCAACAGTCTTTTACCGGGCAAGCTCGATACCGACCGGCTGCGCGGGCCGCACGAGGCCGGCACATCAGAGGATCCTGCCGCCGCAGCAGCCCGCAAGACGCGCATCAGCGCCGATGTTCCGGCCAAGCGGCTCGGCACGCCGGAGGAATTCGGCCAGATCTGCGCTTTCCTGTGCTCGGTCCATGCCGGCTATCTGACCGGGCAGAACATACCGGTCGATGGCGGTCTCTACGTCAGCGCCTTTTGATCGACGCGCCTGCCGACCAGCAGCAAACATTTGCGATAAAATCGGCATAAGCACTTGATAGACAATGGTTTTCTATGGGCCGCAGGGTAAAGCCGCCGGCGCGTCAATTAGCGTCGCGAAAAACCTCGGCTGCATGCTAAAAGGGAATCTCCAGGCAGATTTCGAGGGAGCGGCCGCATGGAAGGCGAGAGCAAAAAGACGGCACGTTCGGACCTCGACGAAGCCGCCCTCTACTTCCACAAGCATCCAAGGCCGGGAAAGCTCGAGATCCAGGCGACCAAGCCGCTCGGTAACCAGCGCGATCTCGCGCTCGCCTATTCGCCTGGTGTCGCCGCCCCTTGCCTGGAAATCCGCGACGATCCGGCGACCGCCGCCGACTATACCGCGCGCGCCAATCTGGTTGGTGTCGTCTCCAACGGTTCGGCGGTGCTCGGCCTCGGCAATATCGGCCCGCTGGCCTCCAAGCCGGTCATGGAGGGCAAGGCTGTCCTGTTCAAGAAGTTCGCCGGTATCGACGTCTTCGACATCGAGATCGACGCGCCCGGCATCGAGCGCATGGTCGAGACGATCTCGGCGCTGGAGCCGACCTTCGGCGGCATCAACCTCGAGGACATCAAGGCACCGGAGTGCTTCGAGGTAGAGGAGCAGTTGAAGGCCCGCATGGGCATACCGGTGTTTCACGACGATCAGCACGGCACCGCCATCATCGTCGCCGCCGCCGTGCTCAACGGGTTGGAATTCGCCAGCAAGACCATATCGGACATCAAGATCGTCACCTCAGGCGCCGGCGCGGCGGCCTTGGCTTGCCTCAACCTGCTGGTCTCGCTCGGCGCGCGTGTCGAAAACATCTGGGTCACCGACCGTTTCGGTGTCGCCTACAAGGGCCGCACCGACGAGATGGACCGCTGGAAAGACCCTTATGTGAAGGATACCGAGGCGCGCACGCTGGCTGATGTCATATCAGGCGCCGACGTCTTCCTCGGCCTGTCGGCCGCAGGCGTGCTGAAGCCGGAACTGCTCCAGCACATGGCGCCAAAGCCGCTAATCCTGGCGCTGGCCAACCCCAATCCGGAGATCATGCCGGAGGTGGCGCGCGCGGCGCGTCCCGACGCGATGATCTGCACTGGCCGTTCCGATTTTCCCAACCAGGTCAATAACGTACTGTGTTTTCCTTACATCTTTCGCGGTGCGCTTGACTGTGGTGCCAGCGCCATCAACGAGGAGATGAAGATGGCAGCGGTGCGGGCGATCGCAGCGCTCGCCCGTGAAGAACCGTCCGATGTCGCGGCTCGCGCCTATTCCGGCGAGACGCCGATCTTCGGCCCCGAGTTCCTGATCCCCTCGCCTTTCGATCCGCGCCTGATCCTGCGCATCGCCCCGGCCGTCGCCAAGGCTGCCTGCGACACCGGTGTCGCGACAAGGCCGATCACCGACTTCGCCGCCTATATCGACAAACTGAACCGCTTCGTCTTCCGCTCCGGCCTGGTGATGAAGCCGGTTTTCTCGTCCGCCAAGGCGTCGAGCGCCAAGCGCGTCATTTATGCCGACGGCGAGGACGAGCGCGTGCTGCGCGCCGCCCAGGTGGTACTCGAGGAAGGCATCGCCGAGCCGATCCTGATCGGCCGCCCGCATGTCATCGAAGTGCGCCTGAAACGCTATGGCTTGCGCATCAAGCCCGGCGTCGATTTCGGCCTGATCAACCCGGAAGACGATCCGCGCTATCGCCACTATGTCGACCTGCTGATCGAACTCGCCGGCCGGCGCGGCGTGACGACGGAGGCCGCGCGCACCATGGTGCGCACTGACAACACGGTGATCGCAGCGCTTGCACTGAAGCGCGGCGATGCCGACGCCATGGTCTGCGGCCTCGAAGGCCGCTTCGAGCGGCATCTGCGCAACGTCACCCTGATCATCGGCCCGCGCACCGGCGTTAGGGATCGCGATCTCTCGACGCTGTCCATGCTGATCTCGCAGCGCGGCATCATTTTCCTGACCGACACGCACGTCTCCGTCGATCCGACGGCCGAGGAGATCGCCGAGATGACGGTACTGGCGGCGGAAGAAATCCAGCGCTTCGGCATCGAGCCGAAGGCAGCACTCCTGTCGCATTCGGATTTCGGTTCGCGCGATTCACCCAGCGCGCTCAAGATGCGGCAAGCGGCAGCGATCCTGGCGCGCATCGCGCCCGAGTTGGAGTGCGACGGCGAGATGCATGCCGATTCCGCTTTGTCGGAGCATCTGCGCCAGCGCGTCTATCCGCACTCGCGGCTGAAGGGCGAAGCCAATCTGCTGGTGTTCCCCAATCTCGATTCGGCCAACATTACGCTGACCGCGCTCAGAACCATGATGGATGCGCTGCATGTCGGGCCGATCCTGCTCGGCACGGACATGCCGGCGCACATATTGACGCCGTCGGTCACCTCGCGCGGCGTCGTCAACATGACGGCGCTTGCCGTGGTCGAAGCCGCCCACAAGGCGCAGGCGGTCGTCAATCTGGGCTGAACGCGGATTTCGCGATAAACTGCAGTTAACCGCGAACACGATAGCCTTGCGGGCCAACGGGCGGGATTTGGGCAGGCGGAGTTTGGGCGGATGGCAAGCGGAGGGTGGAAGCAGGCGCATACTGCCGTGCTGCTCGGCCTCCTGCTGTCCAGCGCCTGGGTGGCCGAACCGCAGGCCGCGTCGCGGGTCTGCCGCCAGTTGGAGGCCGATCTTGCCGCGGCCTCACGCAGTGGCGGTGGTGGTCCGGCACTGATCAGGAAATACGATTCCGCAATTGCCAGGCAGCATGAGCAGATATCAAAAGCCCGCAGCCAGGCGAGCCGGGCCGGGTGCGGCTTTTCGCTGTTTGGCCGCAACCTCAATCAATGCGCCGGGCTCAACGCTACCATCGACCGCATGAATGCCAATCTCGACGCCCTGCAAAACAAGCGCGAGCGGATGGCCGGCGGTGGCTCGCGCCGTGACCGCGGACGCATCCTTGCGGCACTTGATGCCAATGGCTGCCGTAACGACACCGTTGCGCCACGCCGTGCTCCCCTCCAGGAAGCCAACCGCGACGGCGGCAGCACAAACCTGTTCGACCAGCTTTTCGGCGGCAACAGCCAGCAGCTCGATACGCTCGATAATACACTTGACCAGCCTGACGATCCCGGCGAGGAGCGCGACGTTCGCCGGGTGCTCAACCGGCCCGGCGTACCGGACTTTCCGAGCGTCGGCGGTGAATTCCACACTTCCTGTGTGCGCACCTGCGACGGATACTTCTTTCCGATGTCGAACTCGGCCTCGGCAGGCGATTTCGAACGCGACCAGAAGAATTGCGAATCGAGCTGCCCCGGCACCGAGATGCAGGTTTTCTACTCGCGCGGCATGGACGACGATTCGGCCTCGATGACGTCGTCGGTCACCGGCCGGCCCTACAGCGAATTGCCGACCGCCTATCTCTACAAGCAGCCCGACATGTCGCGGCCGCCGGCTTGCGGCTGCAACGCCGCCGCGCAGGGCTTCCAGATCATCGCCGGCAACCCGCCAAGCCCGGAGCAATCGCAGCCCGAAACGGACGCTGCACCGTTCATCCCAGTCCCCGTTTCCAAGCCAGACCCGGGCGTTGATCCGGAAACCCTTGCAAATCTCGAAGGCGGACTCGACCGCGACGCCATAAAACGGCTTTCCGCCAAGCCGGTGACCTCGCCGGTGTCCGCGCTGCCGCCGGAACAACGCAAAATCAGGGTCGTCGGGCCAACGTTCCTTCCCGACCCATCAGCGGCAATAGATCTGCAAGCTCCGGCCCCGAAGGCAGTCCGGTAAGGGCTGTTCTGAGCGGCATGAACAGGGCTTTGCCTTTGCGGCCGGTCGCTTCCCTGATCTTGCCCGTCCAGTCTTTCCAGATCGTCCCGTTCCAGGGTTCCTCCGGCAACAGATCGAAGGCCTGACCAAGAAAATCGCGGTCGTCATCGGAAAATTCCGGCTTCTCCTGCGGTCCTTCGCGCACGATACGCCACCAGTTGACCGCATCGGCCAGCCGATCGAGATTGCCTCGCACCGCCAGCCAGAACGGTTCGGCCTGCTCGCCCGAAACGCCGAGCACGATCAGCCGGTCTTGCGCCTCGGCGAACGGCATATGATGCAGCAGTGTCCGGTTGAGCACGAACAGCTCGTCAGGGTCGAACTTGGCCGCGGATTTCGATGTCGCCGCAGGATCAAAGCGCTCCGCGAGTTCACCCATAGTCGGCACCGCCGCGACATTCTCCGAGGTGCCGACCAGCACGGCCAGCGAGGCGACGGCCATCGGCTCGATGCCGTCCTCGCGCAGGCTTTCGATGGAGAGCGCGCCGGTGCGTTTCGACAGTCCTTCGCCCGATGCCGTGGTCAACAGGTTGTGGTGGCCGAACACCGGCGACACGGCAGCCAGTGCCTGGAACAGGGCAATCTGCACGCCGGTATTGGTGACGTGGTCGTCGCCACGGATGACATGGCTGACGCCCATCTCGATGTCGTCGACCACTGAGGGCAGCGTATAGAGATAGGTGCCGTCCTCGCGCACCAGCACCGGATCGGAAAGCGAGGCGAGGTCGACGGTTTCCTCGCCGCGCACCAGATCGTTCCAGTGGATTTCGGTGCGTTCCGGCTGTTGCGGATCGCCCGAGAAATTGGGGAGGAGAAAACGCCAGTGCGGCCGGCGGCCATCGGCCTGGTATTCGGCGATCTGCTCTTGGGTCAACGTCAGCGCCTCACGACCATAGACCGGCGGCAGGCCGCGCGTTCGGCGCACCTTGCGCCTGAGATCCAGTTCCTCCGGCGTTTCGTAGCAGGCATAGAGAACGCCTGATGCCTTCAGCCTCTCAACCGCTGCGTCATAGACCTCGAAGCGTCGCGACTGGTACTCGGTGGCGTCCGGGAAAATGCCCAGCCAATGCAGATCGTAGAGTATCGCGTCTGAAAATTCCTGCTTCGAGCGGGCAATGTCGGTGTCGTCGAAGCGCTGGATGAAGCGGCCCTTGTTGTTCATGGCAAACAGCCAGTTGAACAGAGCCGTGCGCGCATTGCCGATATGGATGCGGCCGGTTGGCGACGGGGCGAAACGAACGGTAACTGTCATGAGTGGGGCGTACCGGATGCTTTTGCGATTGACAAGACGCGCCCCCGCGCTGCCCGGCAGACATAGAACATGGCGAACGCGATGAAAAGGCCGGGGTGGCGCGTCTCAGGCGGCGCATAGGCGGCGGCCAGCCTGACGGCGCCCGCCTTGACCGAGCGCAGCCAGCCGATGGCGCCGACGAACAAGTTGTCGAAGGCAATCAGTGGCCGAAGTCGTCGGAACTAAGACGGGTCCAGCGGTCGCCCATCACCCCACCGATAAAGATGTCACCGGAGCGGACCGCTTCCGTGACCTCGGCGATTCGCGAGCGGACCATCGTCCCCCCGGCATAGCGGAAGAAGAGATTCTTGTAGCCAAAGAGTTGAGGCATGAATCTGCTCTGCGTCTGCCCCGTGATGCCCACGCAGCCCATATCCCACGCGGCCGCGATAAGCCCATCCAGCGTCGCGCGCCAGTGAGATCCGGACGACTGGATTTGCAACAGGTTCGCGATGTCGCCGGCTTGACCGTAGAAGGCATAACAACCGAGCATTTTGCCCGTTTCGCCGTAAGTCCCACCGAAATGAAGCGGGCCGTCGGCCCGCTTCACGGCGGCCAGCGCGAGCAGCCGTGGCAACTCGCCATCCTTCCAACTCGGCCGAAGAGCGTAATCGGACAGCAAGGTCGGCAGCCGCTCGGCAAATTGCGCGGCATCGATCGTCTCACGGTGGACGCGTTGCGACGATGAAAGCTGGACGGGGGGCTCGAACCTTCTTTTCGCAAGAGCATCGAGTGCTCTCGCGCAGGGATCGAGTGCCAAGCGAGGCAGGCCGGGCCATTTACGGTGCAGTGCGGAGGCGGCCATCGCGGCCGGCCGGAAAATACAGGTCCATCCCAGACAATGCACAGGCAGGAGCTGATACTTCATCGGGCGCGCGAAGGCCAGAGATGTCCGGTTGGCCGAATCGGTCAGTTGCAGATCGAATTCGCCTTGGTGCAAGGCACGCAGCAATTGCGGTCCCGCCGAGCCATCGTCGGTGCCGGGGTCGGCCATGAGCGGACCGATGATGGCCGCATTCAATGCCGCTCCGTTAAGCTCGTAGCGGGCTTTCAGGACGCCGAGGAACCCACCCAGACGACCCTGCCGGTTAATCTGGACAAGAGCGTTACTGGCACCGGACTGGCCGGCTGGGCCAAGATAAATCTCTCTCATATACTCGGTCGTCTCCGCGATCGCGCGATCGAGGAGATGACGCCGCCGCCGGCGAAACTTCGTCAGGAAGAGTTCGGCGACGCGCTCGAGATCTTCGGCAGCGAGCGGCCGGACCGAGCCGTGCTGAGAGTCCAGCACCGACGGCGCAGCCACCTTTCCCGGACCGGCATTTGCGGAAACAAGATGCATCGTGAAAACCGCTTGAGGTTGCTTTGATATGCATATATCAACCACCGATAGAAACAACGCATCTCCATCGGTAACGTAAACAGACGTCCCAAACTCAGAATCTGGAATGGACTTCACAGTCCGGTTTGCTCGACCGGCACACGCTGAGTGACAGGACTAGAGGTGACCCCCGGCCAAAGCCGGAGGCCTCCTCAGATCAGACAGCCAGACCCTTGGTCAGTTCCAGCGCCTGGCGCTCGAACAGGCGACGGTAGATGCCGCCTTTCAGCCGGATCAGTTCGTCATGCGAGCCTTCCTCGACAATGTTTCCGCGATCGAAAACCAGCAGCCGGTCAAGCGCCCGCACCGTCGAAAGCCGGTGCGCGATGACCAATGTGGTGCGGCCGACCATCAGCCGCTCCATCGCCTGCTGGATCAGCACCTCCGATTCCGAATCGAGGCTCGATGTCGCCTCGTCCAGGATCAGGATGCGCGCATCGGCAAGAAAGGCGCGCGCGATCGCCACGCGCTGACGCTCGCCGCCCGACAGTTTCACACCGCGTTCGCCGACCAGAGTGCCGTAGCCCTTCGGCAGGTTGGTGATGAAATCATGCGCGCTCGCCAGCTTTGCGGCGTGCTCGATCTCATCCTGCGTCGCGCTCGGCCTGCTATAGGCGATGTTCTCGGCCAGCGACCGATGGAACAGGATCGGTTCCTGCTGGACGATGGCGATCTGCCCGCGCAGCGACGCTTGCGCTACCTGCGAGATGTCCTGACCGTCGACCAGGATCTTTCCCGCATTCACGTCATAGAGGCGCTGGATCAGCTTGACGAAGGTCGTCTTGCCCGATCCCGAATGGCCGACTAGCCCGACACGTTCACCCGGCGCGATGTCGACCGAAAAGTCACGGTAGAGCGCCGATCGGTGACTGCCATAGTGAAAAGTGACGTCGTCGAAGCGGATAGCCCCTTCAGTGATCCGGATCGGCTTGGCGCCGCGCCGGTCTTCGATGCCGAGCGGTTCGGACTGGAAATCGACCAGCTCCTCCATGTCGTTGATCGAGCGCTGCAGATTGCGGATATGCGTGCCGATATCCCTGAGATAGCCCTGCAGCACGAAGAGCGAGGTCAGCACGAAGGCGACGTCGCCGGCGCTCGCCTGTCCCCACGACCACAGCATCAGCGCCAGGCCGATCACCGCGGCCCGCATGACCAGCAGCAGCGCCCCTTGCGTGGTGCCGTTGATGGTGCCGCGCACCCAGGTGCGGCGCGTGCGCGCACGCCATTTGGCGACGACCCTGGCGAGGCGACGCTCCTCGCGCTCCTCGGCGCCAAAGCCCTTGACCACGGCGTTGCAGCTCACCGCGTCGGCCAGCGAGCCGCCGAGGCGCGTGTCCCAGGTGTTCGCGAGCCTTGCCGCCGGGGCGACATAGCCAAGCGACAGCATCGTCGTGACCATGATGAACAGCATCGAACCGGCGGCGACGACCGCGCCCATCAGCGGCCAGAACCAGCCGAGCAGCAGCGTCGAGCCGACCAGCATGACGACGGACGGCAGCAGCGCGATGAGGATCGTGTCGTTGAGCAAGTCGAGCGCCCACATGCCGCGTGTCACCTTGCGCACGGTCGAGCCGGCAAAGCTGTTGGCATGCCAGTCGGTGGAAAAGCGCTGGACGCGATGGAAGGCGTCGGCGGCGATATCCGCCATCATTTTCAACGTCAATTCGACGATGCCCATGAAGGCAAGGTTGCGCAAAACAACGCCGGTCAATGCAAGGGCCATCAGCATCGAAAACGCCGTCACCGCGGCATTCCAGGCAATGGCGTCCGCGCCGGCGCTGCTGGCGACAGCGTCGACCAACCGGCCGGAATAGAGCGGCGTCAGGACGTCGGCCAGCGTCGACAGCAGGAAGCCGCCCATGATGAGCAAAAGCCGCCACGGCTGGCGCCGCCAATGGGTGAGCGTGAAGCCAAGAACGCTGCGAAAGGCGCTCGCGCGCAAATCGATTCGAAAACGAGCCATGATGTCATTCGGGCGCAAACGAGCCCGATCCCAGTAAAGTCGAAAATTGAAGAAGCCGCGCAAGGGGCCAATGAGCGCCCAGAAAGCGGAGTGGCATATTTGGCGTCTCGCCCGTAATCGGGCGGCGACCGGCATCGGCATAAGCCTGTGCTCGATCCGGCTTCCGTGAGAGGACAAAACCCTCGCGGAGCGCCCGATGAGACCTAGGCTTCGCGGCCTCGCATTACCATTTGAAATACTGCCATTCGGACCTCCCGCAAATGAATCGCGGAGACGTCCTTATAGAGACGCGCAGATGCATCGCCAAGATCAGTACACGCCAAAAGCGTATCTGGTCCAACCACTGCGATTATTTTGCAACAATGTCGGCGCCGCGTGTCTCACCCAGGAATGCGATCCAGGCGCATGTAGCGGCCATCGGTCGATGGCTTGAACCCAAGCTTTTCATACAAACCATGGGCGTCGCTGGTCGACAGGCTCCAATGGAAAACAGTCCTGACTTCAGGATGATCGATCAGGGCCTGGACGAGGCGTCCACCTATGCCCTGCCCGCGGTTCTCCGGCCAGATGATGATGTCGGCGAGATATGCGAACACCGTGCGATCGGTGATTGCCCGGCCGAAGCCGACTTGCTTGCCATCGATGTAAGCGCCGACGCAAAGCGAATTGGCAAAGGCGCGACGATGGACTTCGTCACTGCATCCAACGCCCCAATAGCTTGCCATCAGCAGGTCGGATGTCGCCCGGAAATCGATCCGTGACAGGTCGAAGCTGATTTCACAGTCGGGCATGGCTATCTCCGGTCGAGGCCGCCGTGCGCCTTCCGTGTCTAACCGCCATCTCTGAAGCGGTTGGTAATGGGGTAGCGGCGGTCGCGGCCGAAATTCTTCTTGGTGATCTTCACGCCCGGAGCCGCCTGCCGGCGCTTGTATTCGGCGATGTAGAGCAAGTGCTCGATGCGCGTCACCGTTGCCCGGTCATGGCCGCGCGCAACGATGTCGTCGACGCCCATCTCGTTTTCGACCAGGCATTCGAGAATGTCGTCCAGCACCGGATAGGGCGGCAGCGAGTCCTGGTCGGTCTGGTTCTCGCGCAATTCCGCCGATGGCGCCTTGTCGATGATGTTCTTCGGGATCACCTCGCCCGACGGCCCGAGCGCGCCCGGCGGCACATGGCTGTTGCGCCAGCGCGACAGAGCATAGACCTGCATCTTGTAGAGATCCTTGATCGGATTGAAGCCACCGTTCATGTCACCGTAGAGCGTGGCGTAGCCGACCGACATCTCGCTCTTGTTGCCGGTGGTGACGACCATCGAGCCAAATTTGTTGGAGATCGCCATCAGTATGGTGCCGCGCGCGCGGCTCTGCAAATTCTCCTCGGTGATGCCTTCCTTGGTGCCTTCGAACATCTGCGTCAACGTATGCAGAAAGCCCTCGACCGGCTCGAAGATCGGCACGATGTCATAGCGGCAGCCGAGCGCACGGGCGCAATCCTCGGCGTCCTTCAGCGAGTCCTTCGAGGTATAGCGGTAAGGCATCATCACCGCGCGCAGGCGTTCTTCGCCGAGCGCATCGACGGCAAGGGCGGCGCAGATCGCCGAATCGATGCCGCCCGAGAGACCGAGCACGACGTTCTTGAAGCCGTTCTTGTTGACGTAGTCGCGCAGGCCCAGCATGCAGGCGCGATAATCCGCCTCCTCGCGGTCCGGGATCTTCGACATCGGCCCTTCCGAGCAAACCCAGTGATCGCCTTGACGCTTCCAGGTGGTGACGTCGACCGCTTCCTCGAACTGGCTCATCTGGAAGGCCAGTGTCTTGTCGGCGCCAATGGCAAACGACGCGCCATCAAAGATCAGCTCGTCCTGGCCGCCAAGCTGGTTGGCGTAGATCATCGGCAGTCCGCACTCGATGACCTGGCGGATGACGACCTGGTGGCGGACATCGATCTTGGCGCGATAATAGGGCGAGCCATTCGGCACCAGCAGGATTTCCGCCCCGCTTTCGGCCAGCGTCTCGCATATGTCGACATCGCCCCAGATGTCCTCGCAGATCGGAACTCCGATCCGCACGCCGCGGAAATTGACCGGCCCCTGAATTTCGGGCCCGGCCTGGAAAACGCGCTTCTCGTCGAATTCGCCGTAATTCGGCAGATCGAGCTTGTAGCGCTCGGCGATGATCTTGCCGCCATCGGCGAAGACAATCGAATTGTGCGTGCCGCTCTTGCGCTTCAATGGCGTGCCGATGATGACGCCCGGACCGCCGTCGGCGGTATCGGCGGCAAAGTCCTGTGCCGCCTTTTCGCAGGCCTTCAGGAAAGCCGGCTTCAGCACCAGATCTTCCGGCGGATAGCCGGCGAGGAAAAGCTCGGTATAGAGAACGAGATCGGCGCCCTGGCGGGCGGCATCCGCCCTCGCCTCGCGGGCCTTGGCGAGATTGCCAGCAATGTCGCCGACTGTCGGATTAAGCTGGGCGATCGCGATGCGCAGGATGTCGAGGTTCTTGGTCATGCCTGCTGACTTAGCGCGGCAAATTTCACCGGGCAATGGCGTTCGTTTGGACCACTCCGGCCGATTGTGGCCGCACTGCCGGCGATCAGTCGTCACCCATATATTCGCGCAACGATTGCGGAGAATGGTTCTCCCCGATCGACATCGCCAGGATGCGCGATATGTGGCGGCGCGGCAGACGTGTCTGCGCCGCCCACTGATTGATCTGGGCCTGGATCTTGTCGAGATCTCTCTTCGAGGTCGGGCTTTCGGCGATTTCGAGCCCCGAGTCGCGCAATGCCGCCGCCATATCGCCCGAAATGACGAAGGCATCCCAGCCTAGCCAGCGCAGGAAATACTGGCCGGTGTTGCCGCCGAGCCGGCTGCCATGTTTGCCGAGATAGGCCATCAGCCCGACTTGGTCGTCGGCCGGCCAGTTGGCGAGGAATTCGCCGAAGCCACCATGCTCCTTCGACACGCGCTCGACGAAGGCAGCGTTGTCGCGAACGGATTTGATCTTCTGCGGATTGCGCACGATGCGCTGGTCGGAAGTCAGATCGTGCCAGAAATCATCGGGCTGAAACAACAGCCGTTTCGGCTCGAAGTGGAGAAACGCCTCTTCGAAGCCCGGCCATTTCTGTTCGATGACGCGCCAGACGAAACCGGCGGCAAAGACGCGCTCGGCCATAACAGACAGAATGCGATCGTCCGCGATCTCTGCCACGGCGGCATTGTCGGGCGCCGGGCCCAGCAGCGACGTCAGTTCCTCTTCGCCGCCTTTGCGTTTTGCAGCGCGTGCGCGGATTTTTGCGAAATTGGGCATTCTGCTTGCATCCTCACGTCCTGCTTTTGACGAACCGGCATCTTCCTATATGGAAACCAGGCTGCCAAGCCGATGCTTTGTATGGAGACATCCATGAACAAGACCGTGCCCGAACTGGCCAATCGCTGGCTGAGGCGAAACCCGGAGAATTTGAGCGAGCTTGAGAGGCGGGTGCTGCAAAGCACCGTCGACCGCAAGCCCATAGCACAGGACATCAATGACAATCTTGCCGGTCTTCAGGGTGCGGGCGACCGTATCGCCGACGCCATAGCGCGCGTCGGCGGCTCGTGGACGTTCATCCTCTCCTTCATCGCCTTCCTGATCCTCTGGATCGGCGCCAATTGGTGGCTGCTGGGGCGAGAGTCGTTCGACCCCTACCCTTTCATCTTCCTCAACCTCGTCCTCTCGATGATCGCCGCCTTGCAGGCACCGGTGATCATGATGTCGCAGAACCGTCAGGCGGCGCGCGACCGCATCGACGCCGCCCACGACTACGAGGTCAACCTCAAGGCCGAGATCGAGATCATGGCGCTGCATGAAAAACTGGATGAACTCCGCCACGGCCAGATCCTCGGCATGCGCGACGAGATCGTGCGACTGGCCGATCTCGTCAAGCGGATCGACGAAAGGCTGTCTTCGCAGTCGACTTCATGACCGACGCGATCCATCATTTCATCGAACAATACGGGCTGCTCGCGGTCTTTCTGGGCTGCGTCGCCGAAGGTGAAAGTGCCGCTATCCTCGGCGGCTTCTTCGCCCACCAGAACGTCTTCGTGCCGTGGCACGCCTTTGTCGCGGCAGCCCTTGGCGCCTTTGCCGGCGACACGTTCTTCTTCATCCTTGGACGAAGCTTTGCCAACCATCCCTATGTCGTCAGACTGAGCAAGCGGCCCGGTTTCCGCCGCGCCTATCGCCTGCTTAACTCGCACCCCAACATCTTCGTGCTGTCGAACCGTTATGTCTACGGCATGCGCCTGGTCGGCGGCATCGCGGCCGGCCTTTCCACCATCGCGGCGCCGCGCTTCGTCATCCTCAACGCCATTTCATCGGCGATCTGGGCGGTGCTGTTCGGCACGATCGGTTATGTCTTTGGACTGGGGGCCGAGCACTTCATCGGCCAGGCGTTCATGCGTCACGAACGGTTGTTGGTCGGGCTTGGCATCGGCCTGACCGTGGCGATCCTTGCTTGGTTCGTCGCCCGTCACATCGCCAAGAGAGAGCGCGCCAAGGAGAGCTGACGTCAATCAACGCCGAGCGCCACATCACCCCGATCGAGGATCAGCGGGATGATAAGGTCTTCCTCGTCGGCAAGATGCCGGCTCAGCATGGCGATCAGCCGGCTGTTTTCATTAGCATAGGCGTCGGCGGCGAAGCGCTGTCTGTCCTCGCTCTCCTGAAGCGTCTTGATGAAGGCGTTGGCCGCCTCGGCATTGCGCTCCAGCCCTTCGTGGATCGAGTGATGGTCGGCATCGAGTATCTCGAAGCCGCGCTTCAGCCGGGGCTCGGCCTTGGTGAAGACCGGGAAATATTGGTAATCCTCGACATTGTGGTGGCCGTCGAGATTGCCGAGAAAATGATTGAGGCGCGGCGCGAACCAGCGCGCGAAGTCGGGGGCCGTCAGCCTGCCCTCGCGGTAGTCGCCGATACCGTTGGTCAGCATGCCGCCGAGTTCGCGGAACATGTCGTGCCGCTGCAGCCACATATTGGCGATGCCGTGGATGTTGGCATGGCCTTGCCAGTTTTCACGCGGGTATTTCTCAGCAAGCCAGCGCAGATCGTCCGGCAGTCCAGCTCGTTCGAGAAGCAGAGTTTTTGTGGCCTCATACATGACATTTCCTCAGACCATGATCCCGAAAAGTCGACACCACTTTTCGGAATGAATCTGGGGCGGGATCAGGTCGGGGTAACCGTCATATAGGAGCCGAAGTGTTAGATCGGTAGGCCCGTGATCCGCTCGATGATGGCGATGCCCCAGACACCGGCGACGATGAGCACCGAAATCAGCACCGCCAGCGAACCGCAGTCCTTCGCCAGTTGGATGTCGACATTGAACTCGCGGCTGAAGGCATCGCATGCCGCCTCGATGCCGGTGTTCAGCACTTCGACCAGGATCAGCAGCAGCACCGCGCCGATCAACAAGGCATAGCCGCGCCATGAGATCGAAACGAACCAGCCGAGCGGCAAGGCAAGCGCAAGCAGCACCAGTTCCTGCTGGAAAGCCTTCTCGCCGGCGGCCAGCTTGCGAAACGCCCGCACCGAATTGAAATAAGCGCCGATCAGCCGCTGCATGCCAAACCCCTTTCCGAATCACCGGCACGGGATAATGCAATTGCTGGCCAGATCAACGAAATAAGGCGATTTTTCCAAGAATCATTCGGCGACCGGTATGGACGGTGTCGATTTTTCAAACTGTGGCAGGCCGTCGTCGATCGAATAATAGTCGCCCTTGTCGCCGACGAAAATATGGCATTCGCCCTCAAGGCCTGTCGGCTTGTCGAACGACCCCGCCATGACTGAAATGTAGTCCTGGTCTCGCGGCTTCCAGAACAGCACCGACCCGCACGCTTTGCAAAAACCGCGCCTGGCGAAGGCGGATGCCTCGTACCAGGTGATGCTTTCCGTGCCTTCGATCACGATGTCGGCGTTGGCAACATTGGTCGCGGCGTAGAAATGTCCGCTCTGCTTGCGGCATTGCGAGCAATGACAATAGACGACGCCACGTAGCGCTCCGTGCGTTCTGAAGCGGACCGCTCCGCACAGACACGATCCTCGATGACTGTCGCTCATGTCGACCCCTTCTTGAAGAAAACTCTGCTTGGCCCGAGCATCGCCATCAGGATTCCAGCTTTGCGGTGGCCACGCGCAAGCAAATGCGACATGTGCTGGCGCGGCGAATCCGAAATTCAGTTTCATTTTTGAGAGTGCAATGCGCGAATTCCGGATTCAGCGCCATCAAACTGGCGTTGTCACCTCTCCGGTTTTTTAAATTAAGGAAACTTTAGCGCGGGCGCATTTATAGTCACGGCAAGCGAAGGCCGTAGGTGGGGACGCGTCTCTTCGCAAATTGTTCTGGACTATCGGGTAGCATTCCCCAGGTCGGCGACACATGGAACCCGCAAACTCTGCGGCGGGATCCGAGGGGAAGAGTGATCAGAACATGCAGCCGGCAGCAGCCCCGACAGAACGAAGCACCGACATCGCAGCCACGGTTGTCGCCACAATGCGCCAACTGGGTGTGCTCGGCCTGCCGCGCAACTACGAGATCTTCTACGAGGCACTGAGCGGCACCAATCGCGACCTCAGCCTCGCCGTCGTTTCGCTGAGCAACCGGCCGACACAGGATGAACTGGACCAGATCGGGCGCACTTTCTTTGCCCATAACCATGGTCCCGGCATCGTCGAGCATGCCAGGGACGTCATTGCAAGGGAGCTTGAGGCGGTCGCTTCGCTGTTGCGGAGCGAGCGCAGCCACATCGAGAAATACGGCAGGATCCTCGATGAGACATCGAGCGGGCTCAGCGGCCGCAGCCTCCTGTCCCAGGATCTTTTGCAAAAGATCGCCAGCGCCATGGCGACTGCCACCAATTCGACGATCGATCACGGCCGGCAGGTGGCATCGATGCTCAGCGACAAGACGGCCGAACTCGAGAGCGTCAAGTCGAAGCTCGAAGAGTACAAGCGGCTGGCCGATACCGATCCCTTGACCCACATCTGGAATCGCCGCGCCTTCGACAAGGAAATCACCAGGATCTACAACAGCAACAAGGGTATCTTGTTCAACGCCCTGGTCCTTGCCGACATCGATCGCTTCAAGGACATCAACGATCGCTACGGCCACCCGGTCGGCGACAAGATCATCCAGATCATCGCCGACATTTTCCAGACCAGCATTCGCGGCGACATGTTCGTTGCCCGCACCGGCGGCGAGGAGTTCGCGCTGATCATCGAGGGCGCTAGCGAGGACGCCACCTACGAGATCGCCGAGCGCATTCGCGCCCTCATCGAGCAGACGGCGTTCACCAGCAGCCAGACCGGCACCAACTACGGCACCGTCACCGTCTCGATGGGCATCTGCATGGCATCCGAGGCCGAGGGGCCGGAAGATCTCTACACCAAGGCCGATCGGGCGCTCTATCGCTCGAAGGTCAGCGGCCGCAACCGCGTCACCAAGCACTCGACGATGGCCGGCCGGGCCGGCAAAAGCTGGCTGCTCTACAAGAAGGACTGAGCCTCCCGTCGATCGCCTCTGCGGATTGTTTTGCGCGCACCCCTTTCCATGTGAATTTCTGTGGGCTATATTTTCTATAGAAATAGGAAAACGACGCGATGCAACCTCAAACCGCTGCCAAGACAGCCGATAATGCAGTCCTGACCAAGGCAACGCTGCGCGCGGCCGATCTGCTGGACATCACCGCCAGGATGCTGGCCTCGGTAATAGGCGTTTCGGAGGCCACGGTTTCGCGCATGCGCAGGGACGAATTCCTGCTCGAGCGCGGCACCAAGCCATTCGAGCTCGCCGTGCTGTTCGTCAGGCTGTTCCGCTCGCTCGACGCCATTGTCGGCGGCGACGCGGCTGTCGCCCGGGCATGGCTGAAGAACGCCAACACGGCGTTCGACGCCGCTCCGCTTGAAAAAATCCTCACCATCACCGGACTTGTCGATGTCATCGCCTATCTGGACTCCCGACGCGCGCTCGTCTGAGGCCGTCGGCATCGACGGCAAATACTGGCGCATGGTCGAGGCTCAGCACCATGTCTCGACGCTGAAAATCGTCGACACACTCGACGAGCAGGAGATGCTGGAAGACCTGATCGAGGAAACCAAACCACAGATTCCCGTCGAATGCCGCCATCTCCACTATCTCCTGACGACGCCCTTCCGCTACGGCTCGGTCTATCCGCATGGCTCACGCTTCCGCCGCGCCGGCAGGACCAAGGGCGTCTACTATGCGGCCGAGACCATGATGACCGCGGTGGCCGAAATGGCCTTCTACCGGCTGCTGTTCTTTGCCGAGTCGCCCGAAACACCCTGGCCGAGCGATGCCGCCGAATACACGGCCTTTGCCGCCGCGATTAAATGCGCTGGGGCAATCGATCTCACCCGGAAGCCGCTTGATCGCGACGCGGCTACATGGATACATCCGACCGACTACGCGGCCTGCCAAGCCATTGCCGATGTCGCCCGCGAGGCCGGGCTGGAAGCGATCCGCTACCGCTCGGCGCGCGACCCCAAAGGTGCCAACATTGCGCTACTGACCTGCCGCGGCTTTGCCAAGGCCAAGCCGATGGAGCCGCGGACATGGCGCATTCGCCTCGGCGCGTTCGGCGTTCAGGCGATCTGCGAATTTCCGGAAAAGCGGATCGAGTTTTCCAGAACCGCCTTTGCCGACCACCGTCTCGCCAACTTGCGGTGGGAACGCGGGCACTGAACCAACCAAAAGAAAAGCGCCGGATTTCTCCAGCGCTTCTTCCGTCAACCATTCATGCCGAAATCAAGCTCAGCCGTTGACGGCCTGCTTGTGCTGCACCGGGTGGCTCTTCTTCAAGAGATCCGAGACCAGGAAGGCAAGTTCGATCGCCTGGTCGGCGTTGAGGCGCGGGTCGCAATGGGTGTGGTAGCGGTCCTGCAACTCCTCGGCGGTGATGGCGCGCGCGCCACCGGTACATTCGGTGACGTTCTTGCCGGTCATCTCGACATGGATACCGCCCGGATGCGTGCCTTCGGCGCGGTGCACCTCGAAGAAGGTCTGCACCTCCTTCAGGATGCGGTCGAACGGCCGCGTCTTGTAGCCGGCGGCCTCGATCGTGTTGCCGTGCATCGGGTCCGAAGACCACACCACGCTGCGGCCTTCCTTCTGCACCGCGCGCACCAGCTTCGGCAGATGGTCGGCGACCTTGTCGGAACCGAAGCGCGCGATCAGTGTCAGCCGGCCGGGCTCGTTCTCGGGATTGAGCAGGTCGATCAGCTCCAGCAAGCCGTCCGGCGTCAGCGACGGGCCGCATTTCAGCCCGAGCGGGTTCTTGATGCCCCGGCAATATTCGACATGCGCATGGTCGGGCTGGCGGGTACGGTCGCCGATCCAGATCATATGGCCCGAGGTGGCATACCAGTCGCCGGAGGTCGAATCGACGCGGGTCAGCGCCTCCTCATAACCGAGCAGCAACGCCTCGTGGCTGGTGTAGAAATCGGTTTCGCGCAGGGCGTAGTTAGTTTCCGAGGTGATGCCGACGGCCTTCATGAAGTCCATCGTCTCGGTGATGCGGTTGGCGAGCGACTCATACTTTTCGCCCTGCGGGCTGTCGGACACGAAGCCGAGCATCCAGCTATGCACATTCTCCAGGCTGGCATAACCGCCCTGCGCGAAGGCGCGCAGAAGGTTGAGCGTCGCCGCCGACTGGCGGTAGGCCATCTCCTGGCGGGCAGGATCGGGAATGCGCGACTTGGCGTCGAATTCGATGCCGTTGATGATATCGCCGCGATAGCTGGGCAGCGTCACCCCGCCCTTGGTCTCGTTGTCGGACGAACGCGGCTTGGCGAACTGGCCGGCTACGCGGCCGACCTTCACCACCGGCTGTGCGCCGGCGAAGGTCAGCACTACCGACATCTGCAGGAATACGCGGAAGAAGTCGCGGATGTTATCCGCGCCATGCTCGGCGAAGCTCTCGGCGCAATCGCCACCCTGGAGAAGGAATGCGTCACCGGCAGCGACGGCCGCAAGCTGCTTCTTCAGCTTGCGTGCCTCACCTGCAAAGACCAGCGGCGGAAAGGTCGCGAGCTGGGCTTCCGTGGTCTTCAGCGCGGCAAGGTCCGGATAAGCAGGAACCTGCTTGATCGGTTTTGCTCTCCAAGAATTCGGCGACCATTTCGTCATCGCTGCACCCAACGCTCTTTCCGAGCAATTCCAGGAAAAGTGTGAAGCGGTTTTCCGCCCGGAATTGCGTCTAACAAACAAATGGGCGCCATCGCCCGCCAACCCGCCCCATAAAGGGATCGCGGCTCCATACACGAAGCCGATTTCCTATTCTAGACCGGATTTGGCTGCGTGGCGAATGCCCGCCTGGCGAGGCGGTGTCCTATCCCTGCCCTACGCCGCCGCCTTCTCCACCAGCCGCGCCAGTTGTGTCATGACGACCGCGGAGCCCGCCAGCCGCTTCTCGGGCGTTGGCCAGTCGCGCACGAAGACGACGCTGTGGTCCGGCCGGATCTTGGCCAGCGACCCCTGCTCGCCGATGAACCGGACCAGCCCGACCGGGTTGGAGAATTCACGCTTGCGGAAATGGATGACGACGCCTTTCGGCCCGGCATCGAGCTTTTCGACATTGGCCTTGCGGCAGAGCGCCTTGATGAAGACGATCTTGAGGAGATGCTTGACCTCCTCCGGCAGCGGGCCGAACCGGTCGATCAGCTCGGCGCCGAAAGCATCGATCTCCTCGGTGTTTTCGAGATCGCCGAGGCGGCGATAGAGCGCCAGCCTGAGCTGCAGGTCCGGAACATAGCTTTCCGGGATCATCACCGCCGTGCCGACGGCGATTTGCGGCGACCAGCCGCCGTCCTGCACCTCGCCGGAATCCTTCACCTCGGCGACGGCCTCTTCCAGCATCTGCTGGTAGAGTTCGAAGCCGACCTCCTTGATGTGGCCGGACTGCTCTTCGCCCAGAAGATTGCCGGCGCCTCTGATATCAAGGTCGTGGCTGGCGAGCTGGAAGCCGGCGCCCAGCGTATCCAGCGATTGCAGCACCTTCAGCCGGCGCTCGGCGGTGTCGGTCAGCTTGCGGTTGGCTGGCAGCGTGAACAGCGCATACGCGCGCACCTTCGAGCGGCCGACGCGGCCGCGCAGTTGGTAGAGCTGCGAAAGGCCGAACATGTCGGCGCGGTGGATGATCAGCGTGTTGGCCGTTGGGATGTCGAGGCCGGATTCGACGATGGTGGTCGACAGCAGCACATCGTACTGGCCGTCATAGAAGGCATTCATGATGTCGTCGAGTTCGCCCGGCGGCATCTGGCCATGGGCCACCGCCACTTTCAGCTCGGGCACGGATTCTTTCAGGAAATCATGGATTTCTGAGAGATCGCTGATGCGCGGCACCACGTAGAAGGAGTGCCCGCCGCGATAGCGTTCGCGCAGCAGCGTTTCGCGGATCACCAGCGGATCGAAGGGCGAGATGAAGGTGCGCACTGCCAGGCGGTCGACCGGCGGGGTGGCGATCAGCGACAGTTCGCGCACCCCGGTCAGTGCCAGTTGCAGCGTACGCGGGATCGGCGTCGCCGACAGCGTCAGCACGTGCACATCGGTCTTCAGGTCCTTCAGCCGTTCCTTGTGCTTGACGCCAAAGTGCTGCTCCTCGTCGATGATCAGCAGGCCAAGATTCTTGAACGAGATCGCGGACCCCAGCAGCGCATGGGTGCCGATGACGATGTCAACCTGGCCTTCGGCGATGCCTTTCTTGGTTTCAGCCAGTTCCTTGGCGCCGACCAGCCGCGAGGCCTGGGCGACGCGGATCGGCAGGCCAGAAAAGCGCTGCGAAAACGTCTTGAAATGCTGGCGCGACAACAGTGTTGTCGGTACCACCACCGCCACCTGAAAGCCTTCCATCGCCGCGATGAAGGCCGCGCGAAGTGCCACTTCCGTCTTGCCGAAGCCGACATCGCCGCAGATCAGCCGGTCCATCGGCTTGCCGGCGCCAAGGTCGTCGCGCACGGAGTCGATCGCCGTCTGCTGGTCATCGGTCTCCTCATAGGGGAAGCGGGCGGAGAACTCGCCATAGAGACCTTCGGCCGGCACCAGCGCCGGTGCGGCGCGCATCTGCCGTTCGGCGGCGATGCGGATCAATTGCCCGGCCATGTCGAGCAGGCGTTTCTTCAGCCGCGCCTTGCGCGACTGCCAGGCGCCGCCGCCGAGCTTGTCCAACGTCGCCTCGGCTGTGTCAGAACCGTAGCGTGACAGAAGCTCGATGTTTTCGACCGGCAGGAACAGCCGGTCGTCGCCAGCATAATGGATTTCCAGGCAATCATGCGGCGCGCCGACCGCTTCGATGGTGCGCAAGCCGATGAAACGGCCGATGCCGTGGTCGGCATGGACGACGACGTCGCCCGCCGACAGCGCCGAGGCTTCGGCAATGAAATCCGAGGGACGCTTCTTGCGCTTCGAGCGCCGGATCAGCCGGTCGCCGAGAATGTCCTGCTCGGCGACGACGACCAGTTTTTCGGTCTCGAAGCCGGATTCGAGCGGCAGCACGGCGAGCGCCGCCTGCCCCGGCTCGAGCTTTTCGGCTTCTGCCAACGTTGCAACCTGCTTGAGGTTGCCGAGGTGGTGTTCGGCGAGAATCTGGCCAAGCCGGTCGAGCGAGCCCTCGGTCCAGCCGGCAATGACGACGCGGCGGCGCGCAGCTCGCTCATCGGCGATGTGTTTGACGACGACGTCGAACACATTGATGCTCGGGTCGGCGCGTTCCTCAACGAAGCTGCGGCTGTGGCGCGAACCGGCGTGGTAGACTTTCTTCGCGCCGGCATCGGGAGCATCGAAGGGCGTGAAATCGATCGCTTCACGCGGCCCGAGCGAGGCGATCAGGTTTTCCGGCGAGAGATAGAGCATGTCCGGCGGCACCGGCTTGTAGGGCACGGCGTCCTTCAAGGCACCATCGGCCTGCTTCCTGCGCGCCTCGTAGTGATCGAGGATCAGCGTGCGGCGTTCGGCCAGCGCCTCATGCGCCAGATGGTCGAAGACGACAGGCGTATCGGTGAGATAGTCGAACACCGTCTCCAACCGCTCGTAGAAGAACGGCAGCCAGTGCTCCATGCCGGCGAAGCGCCTGCCTTCGCTGACCGCCGCATAGAGCCCGTCGTCGCGCTGCGGCGCGCCAAAAGCTTCGATATAGGAGCGGCGGAAGCGGCTGATCGTTTCCGGCGTCAGCGCCACTTCGCTCATCGCCTGCAGCGCCATCGACTTGCGTTGGCCGGTGGTGCGCTGGGTGGCCGCATCGAAGACACGAATCGATTCCAGCGTGTCGCCGAAAAAGTCGAGCCTGAGCGCCTCGGCCCAGCCGGGCGCGAACAGGTCGAGAATGCCGCCGCGCACCGCGAATTCGCCGATGCCGCGTACCGTCGGCACGCGTTCGAAGCCGGACGTCTCCAGCCGCGACACCAGCGCGTTCATGTCGATCTGGTTGCCTGGCCTGGCATGAAAAGTCTGTGCCTCGACCAGTTCGGCCGGCGGAATACGCTGCAGCAGCGCATTGGCGGTGGTGAGGATGACGGCGCGATGCGGTTTTTTCGCCAGCGCGATCATGGCGGTCAGCGCATCCAGGCGCTTGGCGGCGGCGTCCGAACCGGGCGAGACGCGGTCGTAGGGCAAACAATCCCAGGCCGGCAGTTCCAGCACGGGAAGGCCGGGGGCCGCGAAGGACAGCGCCTCGATGATCGCCGGCAGCCGCTGGCCGTCGCGCGCCACGAACAGCACCGGCTTGTCCGGCGCGATCTCGAGTGCCGCCTGTACCAGCGCGAAAGCTTCGTAGCCATCGGCGACGCCGTCGACGATGAATTGGCCGGCGCGGCCTTTCGGCAGACCGATTGTGGGAATGAGGCTCATGAAATCACGGTCTTGTTTTATCGCAATTCCAAACGGAAAACCGCTTCGCACTTTTCCTGGAATTGCTTGTGTTCAGAATGTCATTGGGTGGCGGAAAGCCAGGATCTTTTGCAGGACGGCACAATCGATATCCGCCGGGACCGGGCGTTCGCCGGTGACCATGGGCAGGAATTCGGTGTCGGGAATGTCGAGAAGCTTCTCATATTGGTCGATTTCCTCGCCGGTCAAGGCGCCGATCTCAGCGTCGGCGAAAGTGCCGAGGATCAGATCCATCTCGCGCATGCCGCGATGCCAGGAGCGAAACAGAAGCTTGCGGCGGCAGGCGTCCAGCCCCTCGCTTGATCTCGTCGTTCCAGTCATTGTGCCGCATCCTCACTTGCTGCGGCGCATATAGCGTGGATAGAAGGTGCTGTCAGCCTTGCGCTGTAACCGCCGCGACATAAGCTGACATCATGCGCCCCACCATCCTCGATCCGCTGTTTGTTCCGATCACCTCGCTTGCCGGCGTCGGGCCGAAGGTTGGCGCCCTGATCGAGAAGGTCGTCGCCGCCGATCTCGGTGATCGCGCCGCGCGCGCCGGCGACCTTCTGTTCGTGCTGCCGCACACCGTCATCGACCGCCGCAGCCGTCCGGGTATTGCCGGTTCGGCCGAAGGCCAGATCGTCACTCTCGACGTGCGCATCGACCGCCACCAGCCGCCGCCGCGCGGCAACAGGTCGGTGCCCTACCGGGTCTACGCCCATGACGACACCGGCGAGATCGCGCTGACCTTCTTCCATGCCCACGCTTCCTATCTCGAAAAGGCAATGCCCGAGGGCGAGCATGTCGTGGTCTCCGGCCGCATGGAATGGTTTAACGGCCGCCCGAGCATGGTCCACCCCGACCATATTGCGCTGGCCAGCGAAGCGGAAAACCTGCCGCTGGTCGAACCGGTCTATCCGCTCACCGCGGGGCTCTCAGGCAAGGTGCTGCGCCGGGCAATCGGCCAGGCGCTTGCGCGCGTGCCTGAATTTCCCGAATGGCAGGACGGCGCCTTCATGCGCCGGCACACATTTGCGGCCTTTGGCGATGCGCTCGCACGCATCCACAATCCGGCAGATCCGATCGACGTCTCCATCGACGGCGCCGCATGGCGGCGGCTCGCCTATGACGAGTTGCTGGCGGGCCAGGTATCGCTGGCGCTGGTGCGGGCAAAAGTCCGCCGCCTGTCCGGGCGTCCCCTGGTCGGCGATGGTCGCATCGCCGAGAAACTGCGCGCCGCACTGCCCTATTCGCTGACATCAAGCCAGGAGTTTGCGCTGGCCGAAATCAATGCCGACCTCGCCGATCCCGAACGCATGCTGCGGCTTTTGCAGGGCGACGTTGGCTCCGGCAAGACGGTCGTCGCGCTGCTCGCCATGGCGCGTGCCGTCGAGGCCGGCGGCCAGGCCGCCCTGATGGCGCCGACCGAGATCCTGGCGCGCCAGCATCTGGCGACGATCGCGCCGCTTGCCGCCAAGGTCGGACTGCGCATCGCCATTCTCACCGGCCGCGAAAAGGGCCGCGAGCGCACCGACACGCTGGCCGGTCTGGCCGGCGGCGAGATCGACATCGTCGTCGGTACCCACGCGCTGTTCCAGGAGACCGTGACCTTCCACGACCTGGTCTTCGCCGTCATTGACGAGCAGCACCGCTTCGGCGTCCATCAGCGCCTTGCCATCACCGCCAAGGGCGATGCACCAGACATGCTGGTGATGACGGCGACACCAATCCCGCGCACGCTGGTGCTGACCGCCTTCGGCGACATGGACGTGTCGAAGCTGACGGAAAAGCCGGCCGGCCGCCAGCCGATCCGCACCGTCACCTTGCCGCTGGAAAGGCTGGACGAACTGGTCGGCCGCATGGTCGACGCCGTCGCCGGCGGCCAGAAGATCTACTGGATCTGTCCGCTGGTCGAGGAATCCGAAGAGATCAAGCTGATGTCGGCCGAGGACCGTTTTGCCTCGCTGAAGCCGCTGTTCGGCGACCGCATCGGCCTTGTCCATGGCCGCATGAAGGGCACCGAGAAGGACGAGGCGATGCGCGCCTTCAAGCAGGGCGAGACACGCATCCTGATTGCCACCACGGTGATCGAGGTTGGCGTCGATGTGCCCGACGCCACCGTCATGGTCATCGAACATGCCGAGCGCTTTGGCTTGGCGCAACTGCACCAGTTGCGCGGCCGGGTCGGGCGCGGTGACAAGCCATCTTCCTGCGTACTGCTCTACAAGGACCCGCTCGGCGAAACCGCGAAGCGCCGGTTGTCGGTGATGCGCGAGACCGAGGACGGCTTCCTGATCGCAGAAGAGGACCTGAGGTTGCGCGGCGAAGGCGAATTGCTAGGCACCCGCCAGTCCGGCACACCAGGCTTTCAGGTGGCACGCATCGAGGTGCACGCCGATCTTCTGGAGGCTGCTCGCGACGACGCCAGGCTGATCCTGTCGCGCGATCCGGAGCTGCAATCAGACCGAGGCGAGGCGTTGCGCCTGTTGCTCTATTTGTTCGGCCGCGACGAGGCCGTGCGGCTCTTGCGCGCCGGCTGAGCCAATGCGGCAATCGACGGATTGGCAAGCATTCCCTCGATCGGCTCGCCGTTCACGACAACCATCTGCTTGACCTCGGGCGCCACCAGCCCGGCCGAGACGATCAGCTTGGCGCCGTCCTCAATCGTCATGTCGAGCAGCACGATGTCCGACTTCGGCACATACATCAGGAACCCAGTGGTCGGGTTCGGTGTGCAGGGCATGAAGACGGCAATCAGCGGATCGCCTGCCTGGTCGAGCTTCTGGTTGATCTCGGTCTCCTTCTCGCTGGCGACGAACACTAGCGACCAGACGCCCTTGCGCGGATATTCGACCAGCCCGACCTGGCGGAACATGTCGCCCTTGTTCGACAGCACGGTCTCGAAAATTTGCTTCAGCGAACCGTATATGCCGCGCACCAGCGGCATGCGTCCGAGCAGCCGCTCGCCGAAATTGACGATGGCGCGGCCGACTATGTTGGCCGTCAGGAAGCCTATCAGCGTGATCAGGATCAACGCGACGATCAGCCCGAACCCCGGCACCGGAAACGACAGGTAGGTATCGGGGCTGTAACGAGCCGGAATATAGGGCTTCACCCAGGAATCGACCCAGCCGATGAACGACCAGGCGATATAGGCGGTGATCGCCAGTGGCGCACAGACGACGAAGCCTGTGAGGAAATAGTTCCTCAGCCGGGTCACGCCGGAGGTCTTGGGGGCATCGGACATGGTTCACCGGGGCGCGGGTTGCAGCGCAACATAGTGAACCAGAGGGCGTATTGGAACTGCGAAGTTTTTAAAGGCGCCTGTTTAAAAGCGCCTATTCCACCGTCACCGATTTCGCCAGATTGCGCGGCTGGTCGACGTCCGTGCCCATGAACACGGCGGTGAAATAGGCGAGCATCTGGATCGGTAGCGCGTAGATGATCGGCGAGATGATTTCCGGCACGTCGGGCAGCACGATCGTCTCCATCGTCTTCACGCTCGTCAGTGCCGCACCCTTGCTGTCGGTGATCAGGATGATCTTGCCGCCGCGTGCCGCCACTTCCTGCATGTTCGACACGGTTTTTTCGAAAATGCGGTCATGTGGCGCGATGACGATGACCGGCATGTTCTCGTCGATCAGCGCGATCGGGCCATGCTTCAGTTCGCCCGCGGCATAGCCCTCGGCATGGATGTAGGAGATTTCCTTGAGTTTTAGCGCGCCTTCCATGGCCAGCGGGAAGTTGGTGTCGCGGCCGAGATAGAGCACGTTCTTGTAGTGCGCGAGCTCACGCGCGATCTTTTCGATCTGATGGTCGAGCTTCAGCACCTGGTTGGCAAAGCGCGGCGCTTCCGACAGTTCGCGCACGAAGATCTTTTCCTGCTCCTTCGAAATCGTTCCGCGCGCCACGCCGGCGCGCACGGCCAGCGATGCCAGTACCGAAAGCTGGCAGGTGAACGCCTTGGTCGAGGCGACGCCGATCTCCGGCCCGGCGAGCGTCGGCAGCACGACGTCGGATTCGCGCGCCATGGTCGATTCCCGCACATTAACGACGGCGCCGATCTTCATCCCCGCCTTGCGGCAGTAGCGCAGCGAGGCCAGCGTGTCGGCGGTCTCGCCCGACTGCGAGATGAAGAAGGCGGCATCGTTCTTCGACAGCGGCATTTCGCGGTAGCGGAATTCGGAGGCGACATCGATGTCGACCGGCAGCCGCGCGTAGCGCTCGAACCAGTATTTGCCGATCAGGCCGGCGAGATACGCCGTACCGCAAGCCGAAATCGCCAGCCGGTCGATATTGGCGAAATCGAAAGGTAGATCGAGTGGCTTGGAGGCGCCGCCGACAAAGTCGAGATAATTCGCCAGCGTGTGCGAGATCACTTCCGGCTGTTCATGGATTTCCTTCTCCATGAAGTGGCGCCTGTTGCCCTTGTCGACCATGAAGCTGGTCGAGAGAGACTGCTGGCGCTTGCGGTCGACCTTTGTGCCGTCGATGTCGAAGATGGTGACGCCGTCGCGGCGCACCACCGCCCAGTCACCATCTTCGAGATAGGTGATCGAATTGGTGAACGGGGCGAGCGCGATGGCGTCGGACCCTAAAAACATCTCGCCATCACCATGGCCGACAGCCAGCGGCGGACCGTTGCGGGCGCCGACGATCAGGTCTTCATCGCCCTTGAACATGATCGCCAGCGCGAAAGCGCCTTCCAGCCGCATCAGCGCCTGGTGCGCGGCATCAACTGGCTTCAGCCCCTTGGCAAGTTCGCGCGCCACCAGATGCGCCACGACCTCGGTGTCGGTCTGCGACGAGAAAGAATAGCCGTCGCGGATCAGTTCGTCGCGCAACTCGGCGAAATTCTCGATGATGCCATTGTGGACGATGGCGACGCCGTCGGAAAAATGCGGATGCGCATTGGTCTCGTTGGGTACGCCATGCGTCGCCCAGCGCGTGTGACCGATGCCGATCGTGCCGTCGAGCGGCTCGTCCTTGAGCCGGCGCTCGAGATTGATCAGCTTGCCTTCGGCGCGGCGGCGGGCAAGCTGGCCGTGCTCGATGGTGGCGACGCCGGCCGAGTCATAGCCGCGATATTCGAGCCGCTTCAGCGCATCGACGATGAGCGGCGCAACCTGCGAGTGGCCGACGATTCCAACGATACCGCACATGCAGACAGCCCCCGATTCCCCATGGAAAACCAGCGCTATTTAGGGATGGCCGGCCTACCGCGAAAGTCACATTGCATTTCGTCCCGTGTAACGGAACGCTTATTCCTGTCGATGCACTATGACAGACCGCTCTTGCAATCCCGTTACTGCATTCGTTCGCGTTTTTGCAAGGCCGGGCTTACTTTTTCTTCGCAGCAGCGGCCGAAGCAAACCGCTCGCGCAGCTCCTTGCCCTTGCCGGGGATCGTCTTCTGGCGGGCTCGGCCGAAGGCCAACGCGTCTTCAGGTACGTCTTCAGTGATGACGCTGCCAGAGGCGATATAGCCGCTCTTGCCTATGGTGACTGGCGCCACCAATGAGGAATTCGAGCCGACAAAGGCGCCCTCGCCGATGTCGGTGAAAAACTTCGAATATCCGTCATAATTGCAGGTGATGGTGCCGGCGCCTATATTGGCTCCCGCGCCGATCCGCGCATCGCCGATATAGGTCAGGTGATTGACCTTGGCGCCCTCCTCGATGACAGCCTGCTTGACCTCGCAGAAATTGCCGACTTTGGCCTTTTGCCTGAGATCGGCACCCGGCCGCAGCCGCGCGAACGGCCCGACATCGCAATTCGAAGCGATGGTGGCGCCTTCGATGTGGCTGAAGGCATGGATCTTGGCGCCGGTTGCGATCTTCACCCCTGGGCCGAACCAGACATTGGGTTCGACCACGGTGTCGGCGCCGATTTCGGTGTCGTGCGAGAAATACACGGTCTCGGGCGCAATCAGGGTCACGCCCGACAGCATTGCCTCATGGCGGCGGCGCGCCTGCCAGATGCCCTCGGCTTGCGCCAGTTCGGCGCGGTTGTTGATGCCGAGCGCGCTTTCGAAACTGGCTTCAGTGGCTACGACGTCCAGCCCCCGCGCGCCGGCGATCTCGACAATGTCGGTCAGGTAATACTCACCCTTGGCATTCTTGTTGCCAACCGCGTCGAGCAGGTTCAGCGCGTGCGCACCGGCCACCGCCATCATGCCGGCATTGCAGAAGGTGATTTTCTTTTCCTCCTCCGAGCAATCCTTCTCCTCGCGGATGGCGACCAACTTGCCGTCTTTTTCGATCAGCCTGCCATAGCCGATCGGATTGGGCGGACGGAAACCGATGACGACGACGGCAGCACCTTCCGCCAGTTTCAGCCGCGCCACGATGAGCGCATCCGCGTCGATCAGCGGCGTGTCACCGAACATCACCAGGATATCGTCATAACCCTTTGATATCGCTTCGCGCGCGGCCAACACCGCGTGCGCTGTGCCAAGGCGCTTTTCCTGCACGAAGGTCTCGGCCTTTGGCGCGAATTTTTGGGCAGCCTTGCGCATCTCGTCCGCCCCGTGTCCGATCACCAGCGCCTGGCTGCCGGCGCCGGCGGCTTCGGCCGCCTTCACCACATGCGCAACCATCGGCAGCCCGGCGATCTGGTGCAGCACCTTGGGCAGCGCACTCTTCATGCGCGTGCCCTCGCCGGCGGCGAGAATGACGGACAGGCAGGATCTCTGGCTCATGGATGGACAACCATATGAAAGGGTTGGGAATCAAAGCATGCTAGCAGTGGCGCCATGCTGCACCAATGCGGTTAAATTCGGGTGAGACGGGAAGAACTGCCGGAACTTTGTCAACCGACGGAGGAGGACGGAAACTCAGTCATCAACGAGATTACCTTGGTCATCCAACCGTATTCGCAACCTGCTAAGAATCTTAATGACCAGCGACTCGTCTTGGCTTTGGGCGATCAAGCCCTCAAAAAAAGCGCGGCGTTGCGAAAGCAACGCTCGAGTATCCGAGGTGCACGTTAGCCCAGCGGCCTTCCGTTCGACGAATTGATATCGATCATCCATCACGGCCCTTATGTCGACGGATTCTGAAACGCAAGGCGCCAGCAGCTCCATAAACTCCAAAGCTCTCACGTTTCCTTCAAGCATTTCATTTGAAAACTTTGTGTCTCCGCAAAGCTTATACATATAGATCTGAGCAGCACTGTCTTCTAAGCGCTTTTCTATTGATCGTTTGAAGCAGCCTGGGCCGAATTGTTGATACTCGGGCTCTTTGGCCGCTTGGCCACATAGGACCGATTCTATTAGTTCCTTTTTATCGACTGATATAAGACAGCTATGAGATTCCGCGCCACTCGAAGCAGATGACATGACGAGAAAAATTAACGTCAAAATTCTACCAAGCAGCATTTCAGCACGCAGAAGAAAAAAAGGACTTCAGCAGTCCGAATCCAGGAATGATGACGGAAAGCACCCAATCCCAACCATCAAGTTTGCGCGAATTGCATGACAGCGCCATGATGATGGTTCCGCCGGGAAAATATATAACCAACATCAACAAAAAAATTGCGAAACCGGCAACGCTATCAAACAAGCCTTTCAGCATTTGAAGGGTCCCTCCACCTGCCGTATTTTGTATTTTATTCTAACCGCGATCAAGAGGTTAATAGCAAACCAACATGGTCGCCTACCCCAGCCGTCCCAGCACAGGAAAATTCTCCAGCAGCCAATACGACACGGTCTGCACGCCACCGGTGAGGAAAAACACGCCGGCGACGATCAGCAGCGCGCCGATCGCCTTTTCGACGCGGCCGAGATGGACGCGGAATTTGCTGAGGAAGCGCATGAAGGCGCCGGAAAACAGAGCGGCGATCAGGAACGGGATGCCCAAGCCGAGCGAATAGGCGGCAAGCAGCAGCGCGCCCTCGCCCACCGTCTCACGGCCGCCGGCCAGCGTCAGGATCGGTCCCAGCACCGGGCCGATGCACGGCGTCCAGCCGAAGGCGAAGGCCAGTCCCATGACATAGGCGGCGATCGCGCTTGCCGGCTTGCCCTGCGACTGGAAGCGCGCCTCGCGCGACAGCAGCGGAATGCGCAAGATGCCGAGGAAGTTCAGGCCCATCAGGATGATCAGCACACCGGCGCCCATCGCCAGTTGTTCCTGCCAGACCCGCAGCAGCCGGCCGATGGTCGAGGCGCCGGCGCCCAGCGCGACAAAGACGGTCGAGAAGCCCAGCACGAAGGCGATCGAGGAGTAGAGCAGCGCACCGCGCGCGCCGTCGCGCGCCGCCGCACCCGCATTGCCGCGGAAATCGTCGACCGAGACGCCTGCCATATAGCAGAGATAGGGTGGCACCAGCGGCAGCACGCAAGGCGACAGGAACGAGATCGCCCCCGCCCCGACCGCGCTGACATAGCCGATGTCCAATGCCATTTCCGAGAACTCCAATACCGTTACGCCGATATAGCGACGCGCAGCCTTGTCCACCAATCACCATTGTGTTGGCAAGATCATCCCTTGATCATCCCTGGCCGACGCTCTGCCGGGGAAGAAACGACGGTCCGCAGGCGTTGATACAGTGAGGCCGCGATTTCCCGCGCGTCTCCAGATATCAGTCAGGGAGATTTTCATGAAAACCATAACCGTAGGGTTGGCAGCGCTTCTGCTCAGCACCGCTGCCTCCTTCGCCGCCGATGCGTGGAAGGAAGCCGAGGTCAATGGCACCAAGATCTACACCGACGCCAACGGCATGACGCTTTATACCTATGACAAGGACGAGAAGGGCAAGAGCAACTGCTACGACAAATGCGCCACCAACTGGCCGCCGCTGAAGGCCGAAGCCGGCGCCAAGGCGGACGACGAATGGAGCGTTGTCGACCGCACCGACGGCACCAAGATGTGGGCCTATGACGGCAAGCCGGTCTATACCTTCATCAAGGACAAGAAACCCGGCGATGTCACCGGAGATGGTGTCGGCGAGGTCTGGCATATCGTCAAGGCCGACTAGCTTCTCAATCCGGGTTCTGCCGCTGGCGGAACTTCGGTCGGCTGCCGGGTGTCCCTCCAAACCCGGCGGCCAGCACCAAACAACCTGTCATAGCGCCGCCCTCATGCGATATCCCAGCCGGCGTTTCTGCGACTCGGCGGAAAAATGAATCGCATCGTTTTCCGACGACTCGGGCCCGCCATCGCCGCAATCCAAATTCTGTGATTTTCTCCATACACTCTAAGAGTGTATTGCTGCGGAGGGCCCCGCAATTTGGGCGCTTCCCCTTGACCGGATGCAAAAGCGCGGCCATGTGAGCGACAAATAGAACGAGATTTCGTCGCGCGCAGCGGAATTCTTCTGCCGCACCACAGCTGATATGAGACCTCATGGACGTCGTCGTCGTCGAATCGCCGGCCAAGGCAAAGACCATCAACAAATACCTCGGCAAGAACTACAAGGTTCTGGCCTCGTTCGGCCATGTCCGCGATTTGCCGGCCAAGGATGGCTCGGTGCGTCCGGACGAGGATTTCGCCATGTCCTGGGCGGTCGACACCGCCTCGGGTAAGCGGCTTGCCGATATCGCCAAGGCGGTCAAAGATGCCGACGGCCTGATCCTCGCCACCGATCCGGATCGCGAAGGTGAAGCCATCTCCTGGCATGTGCTGGAGGTGCTGAAGCAGAAGCGCGCACTGAAGGACAAGCCGGTCAGCCGCGTCGTCTTCAACGCCATCACCAAATCGTCGGTGCTGGAAGCAATGGCCAATCCGCGCCAGATCGATGCGCCGCTGGTCGATGCCTATCTCGCCCGCCGGGCGCTGGATTATCTCGTCGGTTTCACGCTGTCTCCAGTGCTGTGGCGCAAGCTGCCGGGCGCCCGCTCGGCCGGCCGCGTCCAGTCGGTTGCACTGCGTCTGGTCTGCGACCGCGAATCCGAGATCGAGCGCTTCATCCGCGAGGAATACTGGCAGATATCAGCTCTGCTCGGCACGCCGCGCAACGAGAATTTCGAAGCGCGGCTGACCGCCTTCGACCGCAAGAAGCTGCAAAAGCTCGACATTTCCAACAAGGCGCAGGCCGACGACATCAAGACGATGCTCGAAGGCGCGACCTTCAAGGCCGTGTCGGTCGAAGCCAAGCCGACCAAGCGCAATCCCGGCCCGCCCTTTACCACCTCGACGCTGCAGCAGGCCGCTTCATCCGGCCTTGGCTTCTCGGCCAGCCGCACCATGCAGGTGGCACAGCGGCTCTATGAAGGCATGGAGATCGGCGGCGAGACCACCGGCCTGATCACCTATATGCGAACCGACGGCGTGCAGATGGCACCCGAGGCGATCGACGCCGCACGCGATGCAATCGCCAAGGAATTCGGCCCGAAATACCTGCCGGAAAAGCCACGCCTTTACACGACCAAGGCCAAGAATGCCCAGGAAGCGCACGAAGCGATCCGCCCGACGGATTTCATGCGCACTCCGGCATCGGTCAGGCAATATCTCGATTCCGACCAGATGCGCCTCTATGAGTTGATCTGGAAGCGCGCCATCGCCAGCCAGATGCAGCCGGCTGAGATCGAGCGCACCACCGCCGAAATCGAGGCGGTCAACGGTGCGCGCACAGCCGAGCTTCGCGCCATCGGCTCGGTCGTTCGCTTCGACGGCTTCATTGCCGCCTACACCGACCAGAAGGAAGATGACGCGGAAGACGAGGAAAACCGTCGCCTGCCCGAAATCCGCGCCGGCGAGCAGCTTGCCCGCCAGGCGATCAATGCGACCCAGCATACCACCGAGCCGCCGCCGCGTTATTCCGAGGCTTCGCTGATCAAGAAGCTGGAAGAGCTCGGCATCGGCCGGCCTTCTACCTACACGGCGATCCTGAAGACGCTCGAGGATCGCGACTACGTCACCATCGACAAGCGCCGGCTCGTGCCGCAGGCCAAGGGCCGGCTGCTGTCCGCCTTTCTCGAAAGCTTCTTCAAGCGCTACGTCGAGTACGACTTCACCGCGTCCCTTGAGGAAAAGCTCGACGAGATTTCCGACGGCAAGCTCGCCTGGAAGGATGTGCTGCGCGATTTCTGGAAGGATTTTTCGGGCGCCGTCGGCGACATCAAGGAGCTGCGCGTCACCGACGTGCTCGATGCGCTCAATGAGGAACTGGCGCCCCTGGTGTTTCCCGCGCGCGAGGATGGCTCCAATCCGCGCATCTGCCCGAAATGCGGCACCGGCAATCTGTCGCTGAAACTCGGCAAGTTCGGCGCCTTCGTCGGCTGCTCGAACTATCCCGAATGCTCCTTCACCCGCCAACTCGGCGACGCCGCCAATCCGAACGGCGAGAATGGCGGCAGCGAAGACGGCACCAAGGTCATCGGCAAGGATCCGTATACGTCAGAGGAAATCACGCTGCGGAGCGGCCGCTTCGGCCCCTACCTGCAGCGCGGCGACGGCAAGGAAGCCAAGCGCTCCAGCCTACCCAAGGGCTGGACGGCAGAATCGATCGATCACGAGAAGGCGCTGGCGCTGCTGTCGCTGCCGCGCGATGTCGGCCAGCATCCGGAAACGGCCAAGATGATCTCGGCCGGGCTCGGCCGCTACGGCCCGTTCGTCCTACATGACGGCACCTACGCCAATCTCGACAGCATCGAGGACGTGTTCTCGATCGGACTGAACCGCGCCGTGTCGGTGATCGCCGAGAAGCAGTTGAAGGGCAAAGGCGGCCGCAATGGCGGCACTGCCGCTGCGCTCAAGGAGCTTGGCGAGCACCCCGATGGCGGCGGCAAGATCGTCGTACGCGACGGCAAATACGGACCCTACGTGAATTTCGGCAAGGTCAACGCCACCCTGCCCAAGGGCAGGGATCCGCAATCGGTGACCATAGAGGACGCGCTTGCGCTGATTGCCGAGAAGGAAGCCAAGGGTGGCGGCGGCAAGAAGCCGTTCCGCAAGGCGGCAGCGGCCAAGGCCCCGACGACCAAGAAAACGGCAGCCAGGAAAACGGCGGCCCAAAAGCCGGCTGCGAAGAAGCCGGCCGCGAAGAAAAAAGGATAGGACGGCGTGGCGCGCAAGATCACCGGTAGAACCCACGGCGATCCGCGCACCGCCGACACCAGGGCCAAGGTCAAGGACGACTATCGGCCATCGCGCGACGAAATCCTGCGCTACATCGCCGAAAATCCCGATCGCGCCGGAAAACGCGACATCGCCAAGGCGTTCGCGCTGCGCGGCGACGACCGCATCTGGCTGAAGGATCTGCTGCGCGACCTGCAGGACGAAGGTTTTCTGACCAAGGAGCGCAAGGGGTTGGCTCGCGTCGGTGCCCTGCCCCACGTCACGGTCCTCGATATTTTTGACCGTGACGCCGATGGCGTGCTGTTGGCGCGTCCCACCGAACACACAGCCAATGGACCGCCACCCATCGTTTCCATCCGCCTGTCGCGCAGTGGTGGTGGACCGGCGCCCGGCATTGGCGACCGCGTGCTGGCCAAGACCTTTCCCGCCGACGAGACGAATGTCGCCCTGGGTGGCCCGGCATACACCGGACGGGTGGTAAAGATTTTCGAAAAACGCAGCGATGCCGTGCTCGGTGTCTTTCGCATTCTGCAGGACGGCACCTTCCGCATCGAACCGGTGGAACGGCGCCAGCCAGAACTGATCGTCGACAAGGAATTCCAGAACGGCGCCAAAAGCGGCGACCTGGTCGAGGTCGAGCCCGCGCGCGCCTCCCGCTATGGCCTGCCGAGAGCCAAGGTGCTCAACGTGCTGGGTTCGCTGACCAGCGAAAAGGCGGTCTCGATGATCGCCATCCACGCGCACGACATTCCGCATATCTTTCCGGCCGACGTCATCGCCGAATCCGAAGCCGTCAAGTCGGCAACGCTTGCCCACCGCGAGGACTGGCGCGACCTGCCGCTGGTCACCATCGATCCGGCCGACGCCAAGGACCATGACGACGCCGTTTTCGCCACGCCGGATCTCGACGAGAAGAACCCCGGCGGCGTAGTCGCCACGGTGGCGATCGCCGATGTCGCGGCCTATGTGCGCTATGGCACCGCGCTCGACCGCGAGGCGCTGAAGCGCGGCAATTCGGTCTATTTCCCGGATCGCGTGGTGCCGATGCTGCCCGAGCGCATCTCCAACGATCTCTGCTCGCTGCGCGAGGGCCAGGATCGCCCGGCGCTGGCGGTGCGCATGATCTTTTCGGCCGAGGGCCGCAAGCTCAGGCACTCCTTCCATCGCGTCATGATGAAGTCGGCGGCAAAGCTCGCCTATAGCCAGGCACAAGCAGCGATCGACGGCGTGCCGGACGAGAAGACCGGCCCGATCCTCGATACGGTGCTGAAGCCGCTGTGGGATGCCTATGCGACCCTCAAGCATGGCCGCGAGGGCCGCCAGCCGCTCGAACTCGATCTGCCGGAGCGCAAGATCCTGCTCAAGCCGGACGGCACCGTCGATCGCGTCATCGTGCCGGAGCGGCTCGATGCCCACAAGCTCATCGAAGAATTCATGATCCAGGCCAATGTCGCGGCAGCCGAGACGCTGGAGGCGAAGAAGCAGGAGTTGGTCTACCGCATCCATGACGCGCCATCTCTCGCCAAGCAGGAATCGCTGCGCGAGTTCCTGCAGACGCTTGGCCTGTCGCTGGCGCGCGGCGCGCAGATGCAGCCGAGCCAGTTCAATGGCATCCTGGAGCGCGTGCGCGGCGCCGACAATGAGGGCTTGGTCAACGAAGTGGTGCTGCGCTCGCAGAGCCAGGCCGAATACTCGCCCAAGAACATCGGCCATTTCGGTCTGAACCTCAGGCGCTACGCTCACTTCACCTCGCCGATCCGGCGCTACGCCGATCTGATCGTGCATCGCGGACTTATTGCCGCACTCGGCCTTGGTCCGGGCGGGCTGACGCAGGACGAAGCGGCACGGCTCGAAGACGTCGCGGTGCTGATCTCAGGCACGGAACGCCGCGCAATGGCGGCAGAGCGGGACACGGTCGACCGTCTGGTCGCCGCCTATCTTGCCGAGCGCATCGACGACCGTTTCGACGCCCGCATCTCCGGCGTCACCAAATCAGGACTATTTGTCCAATTGCCGCAGTACGGCGCGGATGGTTTCATCCCGGTGTCAACATTGAACGGCGATTACTATATCTACGACGAAACGGCCCGCTCCCTGTTCGGAGAACGCTCGGGCAAAGGCTACCAGCTCGCGGACCGCGTCGAGGTCCGGCTTGTCGAGGTGGCGCCGATGGCCGGCGCGATGCGCTTCGAGATGTTGACCGATCCGAAGCCTTTGCCGGGCTCCAAGCGGTCGTTTCACAAGGCCAAGGGCCGCGCCCGCGCGTCGCAATCGCGACCGGGTTCGCGCGGCAGGAGACGATGATGACAACAGCCACGGAAGAACAGGTTTTCGGCGGAGAACATCACTCGGGCCGGGCTGCCCGCCCGCTGTGGACGGCGATGAAGCGCGGCCTGCTCGGCCGCTGCCCGCATTGCGGCGAAGGCAAGCTGTTTCGCGCTTTCACCAAGACCGTCGACACATGCAGTGTCTGCGGCGAGGAACTGCATCACCACCGCGCCGACGACCTGCCTGCCTATCTCGTCATCGTCATCGTCGGTCACATTGTGCTCGGCGCTTTCATGGGTGTGGAGGCGACATCCACCCTATCGACGTGGCAGCACATCGCCATCTGGGTGCCGCTGACCATCCTTCTGTCGGTCGCGCTGTTGCAGCCGGTCAAGGGTGCTGTCATCGGACTGCAATGGGCCTTCTATATGCACGGCTTCGGCGGCGAACACGACGTGATCGAGCCGCATCCAGAAGTCTGAGTCGCAGCCAAGATTGCGGCCTGGCGCAACATACCGACCGTGAAAGGCCACTTTCGCTTGCCAGAAGTTTCCGTTAGTTCGTGCGCATGGACGGTATGACCAAGGCGGAAGTCGACAAGATCGAGCGGAGCATGATCGCCCAAAGCGACCAGCCAATTCGCCCCCGTGATGCCGCGACGCTGATCCTGCTCGACCGCAAGGGCGATGACGTGCTGGTTCTGATGGGCCGCCGCCATGCCGGTCACGCCTTCATGCCAGGCAAGTTCGTCTTTCCCGGCGGCCGCACCGACCCGGCCGACAGCCGCATCCCGGTCGCCGCCGCATTGCACCCTGAGCAGGAAGCCAGGCTGATCGCCGGGCCGGGCCGCACAAGCCCCGCACGAGCCCGCGCCATCGCCTTGTCGGCCATCCGCGAGACCTATGAGGAAGCCGGGTTCCTGATCGGCCGCAAAGGCGCTTTCGCCACGGCCAGGGCCGATTGGCAAGGTTTTGCCGAACACGGCGTGCAGCCCTCTCTAGACATGCTGCGCTTCGTTGCGCGCGCGATCACGCCGCCCAACCGGGTGCGCCGCTTCGACACACGCTTCTTCAGCGCCTGGCGCGACGATGTCGCGGTCGAACTGCCGGGTGGCGGCCCGACCAACGAACTCGAAGAGCTGGTCTGGCTGCCACTTGCCAAGGCCCGGGAAGCCGACATACCCGACATCACCCGAATGATCCTGGACGAGCTACAAAAGCGCCTCGCCCATGATCCGCTGTTGCGTCCAGGCGGCCCAGTGCCCTTCTACCGGCTTGTCCGCAACCGCTTCACCCGCGAACTTCTCTAGAGCAATTCCAGGAAAAGTGTGACGCGGCTTTCCGTCCGGAATTGCGTAAGATCAAAAAGACAGAGTATTCAGCATCCCCATGACGGTCGATACCCAACAACAGGGCGACGAACGCGTACACTGGCTGCCTATGGTGGCGGCAATCTCGTCGATCAGCGTCGTCGGCATTGCCATCGGCCTTGGCATGCCATTGCTCAGCGTCATCCTCGAAACACGCGGCCATTCGGCCTCGATGATCGGCCTCAACACGGCCGTCGCCGGTCTCGCCTCGATCGCCGGAGCGCCGCTCGCCACACCGCTCGCCATGCGCTTCGGTGTCGCCTGGACCATGATTGCCATGATCGCCACCGGCGCGCTGGCCTTTGTCGGCTTCCATTTCGCGCCGGATTTCTGGATGTGGTTCCCATTGCGCATCGTGTTGCACATCGCGCTGACGGTGCTGTTCATCCTGTCTGAATTCTGGATCAGCACCTCGGCGCCGCCACACCGGCGCGGCCTTGTCCTCGGCATTTACGCCACGGTTCTGTCGCTCGGCTTTGCCGCCGGGCCGTGGCTGTTCGCCCATCTCGGCAGCTCCGGCTTCAGGCCGTTCGGCGTCATCATCGGATTGGTGGCGCTGGCAGCCATACCGGTGCTGGCGGCGCGCAACGAGAGCCCGACCATTGTCTCCGACGGCGAGACCAGCAATTTCCTGCGCTACATCTGGCTGGTGCCGTCGGCGACCGCCGCCGTGCTGGTGTTCGGCGCGGTGGAAACCGGAGGCTTTGCGCTGTTCCCCATCTACGGCAGCCGCATCGGCTATTCCGAAGCCGACGCAGCCCTGCTCCTGACCATGATCGGGCTCGGCAATGTGCTGCTGCAGATTCCCATTGGCATGATCAGCGACCGCGTCAGCGACCGCCGCTATCTGCTGATTGCTTGCGCCGCCGTCGGCCTTGCCGGCACGGTCTTCATGCCCTTTTTCGCGCAGAATTGGCATCTGATGGCGGCACTACTGTTCGTCTGGGGCGGCGTCGTCGCTGCCATGTACACGATCGGCCTTGCCCATCTCGGCTCGCAGCTTTCAGGCCATGAACTGGCGTCGGCCAACGCCGCCTTCGTGCTGTGCTACGGCGTCGGCATGGTTCTCGGTCCGCAGGCGATTGGCATCGGCATGGATGCATTCGGTCCAACCGGCTTCGGTTGGTCGCTCGGCCTGTTCTTCGCCGCCTATATCGGCCTGGTTTGCGTCAGGCTTATCCGCAAGGTTCTCCTGTAGCGCCAACTGCCGCCAACTCTGAATTGGCGTGGCATGGCGACAGGCTGCTGACAGAACCGTGTCAGGAGCCCAGGGCTAAAAGGGTGTCCTAAAACACATGAGGACACTTCCATGATCGATAGCGGCTTTGAAACCACATCGTTGCGAATGACACTGCTTCTGCTTGTGACCTTCCAGGCTCCAGCCGCCGACGTGGACCGCATCATGGACGCAGTGGTGGCGATAGTGCCGCTGGCCATGGGCAAATATGACCGCAACGCCTATCAGTCGGCGCATGGCATCGAGCGCAACAGGCCGCTTGACGGCGCGGCCGCCGGCGCCGAAACGGAACTGCGGCGGCGCCCCGGCACGGTCGAGGTTTCGTTCGAACTGCCGGACGACCAGACGCTGGCCGCCCGCGTCGTCGAAGCGATTTTCCAGGCGCACTCCTATCAGGAACCGGTGATCCGCATTCAGCCGATCCTGGCCAGCCGCTCCAAGGGACTGGACGACCGCGCCAATCCGAATCGCTGGTGGAACACGACCGGGGACTGGAAGAAGGTTGCGGCACCTGCTACGCAAACCGCATAATTTCCGCTCACCAGGCGGCTCAGGCACGTCGCACAAGGCCAGGGGAATCGCTTCAGGTTAACGTTGATTTTTGACGGATGAGATTTTCGAGATAATCGGCGTTGAGATTGGCGAGTTTTCGTCGAACCTTGAGGCTGTGCTTGTCCTTGGGGTTTCGGACGAGGTTGACGGCCATGTGTTTGACGATGGCCATGTTTTGCGGACCGTGCGCTGTTCTGAGACGCGCGAGATCGTCGTGAAAGACGACATCGAGCACCCAGTGGAGCCGGTTCTCGATGCCCCAATGGGCTCGCACGGCATGGGCGAAGCTTTTGGCGTCGAGCTTGGCGGAGGACAGATAGTAGCGCCGCTCGTGCTCGGTCTTGCCGTTGCGTTCGACGCGGGTTTCGATCATGCCGATCATGGCCAGGCGCGGGAAGCGCGGTTCGCCGGGATAGCGGCGGTCGGAGAACAGCCAGTCAACCGTATGGCAGACGGTGTGGCGACGGCCTTCAAGGCGGCCATGGTCGTTGTCGGTGGTCTCGACGGGTGTTTCCAGCATGGTTTGCGGCGGCTCCGCGAAGAAGCGCTCGACATCGGCGAAGGTGGCAGGCCAATTGGCCTTGAGCGCGAGCAGATAGTCGCCGCCCTTGGCGACAACGGCTTCGGCGATTGCCGCCTGTGTTCCCATGGCATCGATAGTGACCAGTGCGCCGGTCAGTTCAAGGCGTTCGAGCAGCAACGGGATGGCGGTGATTTCATTTGATTTTATGTCTGTCGCCTGCTGGCCGAGCACGAGCCTTTGACGGGTCGCCCAGGCCGAGACCAGATGCAGCGGCTCGCGTCCCTTGGAGCGTGCGTGGCTGCGCCGTGAGGTCTTGCCATCGACGGCGATGATCTCGGGATCGCTGTCGCGCAGGGTCTCGACCCAG